>JAUPUH010000037.1 GCA_030917665.1 Patescibacteria group bacterium
ATTCGAAATATTATTTATGATGGAAACCTGCTTTATGCTCCACCACCATCGTTTCCTCTAACATCTGACCAGTATACAACCCTGTCGTGGGAAGAGATTCGATAAGGATTGGCCTGTGGTATACTATCTCCAATGAAGAAAAAGCTGATTATCGGCAATTGGAAGATGAATCCGACAACGCTTGATGAAGCGCGTCGGATTTTCCGTTCTACAAAGAATACGGCAAAGAAGTTAACTTCAACAGAAGTCGTTGTGTGTCCGCCACCTGTTTATATTCAAGCCTTACTTACGAAAAGAGGCGATCCTGTCGTCTCTATAGGTGCACAGGATGCGTATTTTGAAGAACAAGGCTCGTTTACGGGAGAGGTGAGCCCAATAATGCTTAGGGATCTTGGTGTAACGCATGTGATTATTGGTCACTCTGAACGACGAGAGAAGGGGGAGTCAGATGAGGTTATTTCTGAAAAGGTTGCTCTGGCGCTTGAGGCAGGGCTTAAGGTTGTGCTATGTGTAGGGGAAAAGGAACGAGACGAACAAGGTGCCCATCTCGAGAGTCTCAAATTACAGATAAAGAACTCACTCAACAAAGTTCCTAAGAGGCTTATCGGCAAGCTTATAGTTGCTTACGAGCCAATTTGGGCAGTTGGAGCAAAAGAAGCAATGGACCCGGCCACTGTTTATGAGATGTCTCTTTTTGTGAAGAAATCTCTTGCGGATGCCTATGGACATACTGAGGCAGTTGCCACCCAAGTTCTTTATGGAGGATCAGTTAATTTTAGAAATGCAGGTGATATTATTGTGAGAGGGAAGGTTGACGGACTCCTTGTTGGTAGGGAAAGCGTGAATTCAGACGGTTTTACAGAATTACTTAAGGCAGTAGATGCCCTCAAATAAACTTTAATGAAAAACATAAAGGAAGTAGAAAATTTGGACGGAGTAAAAGTGCTTGTAAGAGTTGATTTCAATGTACCAGTCCAAAACGGAATCATCACTGATGATTTTAGAATTAGAAAAGCTTTGCCCGTACTTAAGTACCTTATAGGGAAAGGAGCACATCTTATTTTGATGAGCCATATTGAGACAAAGGAGAATCCAACACTCAAGCCTGTTGCTGATGCATTAAACAAATTTGGCATAGAGTGTGTCTTTGAAAAGAATTATAAGAAGGTCTTGGGTAATAAAAATAAAGTGATTCTGCTCGAGAATCTTCGGGAACATGAAGGCGAAAAGAAAAATGACAAGAAATTCGCAAAAGAACTTGCATCTCTTGCTGATATTTATGTAAATGAAGCATTCTCATGCTCACATAGGCAGCATGCATCTATTAGCGCAATCACAGAATTTATCCCAAGTTATGCTGGGCTGCAATTCGCAGAAGAAATCAAGCATTTAAGCTCGGCGTTCAATCCTGATCACCCATTCCTTTTCATCCTTGGGGGAGCAAAGTTTGAGACCAAACTTCCTTTGGTTGAAAAATTTATGAAACTTGCTGACACGGTTTTTATTGGAGGGGCGCTCGCAAACGATTTTTTCAAGGAACAGGGTAGGGACATAGGAACTTCTATGGTTTCTGTAGTTAAGCCTGATTTGACTCATTTTATACATAGCGAGAAACTCCTTTTGCCACTCGATAGCATCCTTAAGGATACTGCAATTATGGATGCGGGTATGAAGACAGTGGAGATGTTACGTGTCGAAATCGAAAAAGCGAAATACATCCTTTGGAATGGCCCACCTGGCGCATACGAAACAGGATACCGAGCTGCGACTCTTCAGCTTGCTGAAATACTTGCCGATGCAACGAAAAAAGGAGCCAAAACCATCGTGGGTGGGGGAGATACTCTGGCTACTATTACCGAGCTTAAGCTTGAAGAATCGTTCACTTTTGTCTCTACTGGAGGGGGTGCTATGCTCGAATACCTCGCAAAAGGTACTCTACCAGGAATTGAAGCATTGACGTAAATAAATTTCCATTGCTGACCATCATTTCGTAATTGCGAAATCTTGAAACTAGAGGGATAATGGCATTATATTAATTTTTTTATTAAAATAATGCCCCAAAAAATCATAAAGCGTGACGGAAAGGAAGTTACTTTTGAAGAGAAGAAAATTGAGCGTGCAATAAAGAATGCGGGGAACGCGACACAGGAATTTGATGGAAAAGTTGCGAAGATTCTTGCGAGACAAGTATCCCAGATTATGAAAACATCGCTCAAGGAAAAAACCGAGAAGCATGTTCCGCGCGTCGAAGAAATTCAGGACATTGTTGAGAAGGTTCTCATGCAGTCTCGCTACAAGAAGACAGCAAAGGCATATATTCTTTATAGAGCACAGCACGCTGAGATGAGAGCGTTTGCGACTGCGGCATCTCTTGGGCTTATTGATAACTATCTTGAGAAGCTCGATTGGCAGGTAAAGGAGAATAGCAACATGGGTTATTCTCTCCAAGGTCTTAACAACTACATTTTTTCTGAAGTTAGCAAGACATACTGGCTCAACAAGATTTATCCTCGAGAAATCAGAGAGGCTTATGAAAATGGAGATCTCCATCTTCATGATCTTGGAACGCTTTCGATTTATTGCGTTGGTTGGGATCTCATGGATCTTCTCACAGAAGGTTTTCGCGGAGTCTCAGATAAGATAGAATCTGCTCCCCCAAAGCATTTCCGAACAGCACTCGGACAGATCGTGAACTTCATGTACACATTGCAGGGTGAAGCGGCTGGTGCGATTGCTTTCTCAAACTTCGATACACTTCTCGCACCTTTTATCCGTTATGATGGACTTACAGCTGATGAAGTGAAACAGTCTCTTCAGGAATTTGTTTTCAATATGAATGTTCCGACTCGTGTCGGTTTTCAAACTCCATTCTCAAATATTACGCTTGATCTCACACCATCCCCAAACTTCAAGAAATCAAAAGTCATCATTGGTGGAAAGCCCCAGAACGAAACTTACTCTGAATTCCAAAGGGAAATGGATATGCTCAATACGGCTTTCTTTGCAGTAATGAGTGAGGGCGATGCGGCTGGTAGAGTGTTCACATTCCCGATTCCAACTGTGAATGTTACAAAAGATTTTGACTGGGACAACCCAAATCTCAAGGGTCTTTGGGAGATTACTGCAAAGTACGGTGTTCCATATTTCAGCAATTTCGTGAATTCTGACATGAAGCCCGAGGACACTCGCTCAATGTGCTGCCGTCTCAGACTTGATCTCGAGGAGCTTGATCGAAGAGGGGGCGGACTGTTTGGTGCGAATGCACTTACGGGCTCAGTTGGAGTGGTGACTGTCAATCTACCTCGACTCGGGTATCTCGCAAGAGGAAAGGGTAAGGACAAGGGACAAAAAATCTTCTACAAGCTTCTTGCTGAGCAAATGGATATTGCAAAAGAAAGTCTCGAAATCAAGCGAAAGATTCTTGAACGATTTACTGATGCAAACCTCTACCCGTACACGAAGTTCTATCTTAGGAAGATTAAAGAATCTTATGGCGAGTATTGGAAGAACCATTTTTCAACAATCGGTCTTGTTGGTATGAACGAGGCGGCACTTAATCTCATCGGTTGCGATATCGGCCATGATGAAGGAAGGAAATTTGCGGGGGAGGTGCTTGATTTTATGCGAGAACGCCTTGTTGGTTATCAGAAAGAAACGGGGAATCTCTACAATCTCGAGGCAAGCCCCGCAGAGGGAACAGCATACCGTCTTGCACTCAAAGACAAGAAGCTTTATCCAGACATCATTGTTGCGAACGAGGGCGACCTTGCGAATGGCGCTCAACCGTTTTATACAAACTCATCACAGCTTCCAGTGAATTACACGACTGACATAATTGAGGCACTCGACATACAAGACAATCTTCAGACAAAATATACAGGAGGAACCGTCGTTCATCTTTTCCTTGGTGAGCGTATAGCTGATGCATCAGCTGTGCCGTCTCTTGTTCGTAAGATTTGTGAGAACTATAAATTACCATATTTCACACTAACCCCCACATTCAGCGTTTGTTCATCCCATGGATACATTGCCGGTGAAAAACATGCATGCCCAACGTGCAATGCTGCGTGCGAAGTATACTCACGAGTTGTTGGATATCTTCGTCCAGTTAGTCAGTGGAATGCTGGAAAACAAGAAGAGTATAAGATTCGAGATACATTTATTCCTGAAGTTGAATTGAAAGCAGCAATCAAGTCCCAGGTTAAATCTCACTAGTATGGTTTTCGGCGGCTTCGAAAAGTGTACGCTCATCGACTACCCAGGAAAGGTTGCGTGCATGGTTTACACGATTGGCTGTAACTTCCGCTGCCCATACTGTCACAACCCCGAGCTTGTCGATGAGACCGTTGAGGTGAAGATAACAGAAGATCAGGTTTTTGATTTCCTGGATGAGCGCACAAAGATGCTTGATGGAATTGTGATAACGGGAGGGGAGCCGACAATGCATGGTAACGAGCTTATTAAGTTTATGAAGAAGGTCAAGGAAAAAGGTTTTCTTGTAAAGCTTGATTCGAATGGGACGAACCCCAGCGTACTCAAAGAGGCTATTGATTTGAAGATTATTGACTATATAGCGATGGATATAAAGTCGCCTCTTTCGAAATATACCCAGACTGTCGCGCGGCCAGTTGATGTTGCAGCGATACGTGAAAGTATAGCCCTCATCATGAAGTCGGCCGTTGAGTATGAATTTCGTACAACTGTGATTAAGGCTCAGCTGTCGCTACAGGACTTCGACGAGATAGGGCAGGAGATTAAGGGAGCAAAAAAATATTTCCTACAAAAATTTATTCCCAATAAGCTTCTTAATCCTCAATTTAGAAAGAAAGCAACATATTCAGATGAGGAGTTCCTACTCCTTCAGGAAAAAATGAATAATTATGTCAAATACTGCGGAGTCCGCTAAAACAATTTATCTCGATTATGCAGCAACAACCCCGACCGATCCGGGGGTTCTTAAAGCAATGCTCCCGTACTTTAGTTCAGACTACAGCAATGCATCGTCCATGCACTCAAGCGGTAGGCGAGCGGGTCAGGCTATCTCTCAGGCTCGTAGTGACATCGCAGCAGTCTTGAACTGCGCTCCCCAAGAAATTATATTCACTGGGTCAGGAACTGAGTCAGATAATCTTGCACTTCTTGGTATCGCACGTGCATACCGATCGCAAGGTGATCACATTATCATTTCAGCAATTGAGCACAAAGCAGTTATGGAATCTACCAAGCTGCTTGAACGAGAAGGGTTCAAAGTGAGTATCGCTCCAGTTCGTACTGATGGCTGTATTAAAGTTGAACCTTTGCTGGAACTGCTGACTAACAAGACCACGATTGTTTCTGTTATGTACGCCAATAATGAGATAGGTACTATTCAACCCATTCAGGAATTGGCCTTGGCGATTCAAGAATGGAAGAAGGATAATGGAAACAGGGAACTACCTTTTTTTCACACTGATGCATGTCAGGCAGCAGGATTTCTTTCTCTTGATGTTCGAGAACTGGGAATTGATTTGATGACGGTGAATAGTTCAAAAATATATGGACCAAAAGGAGTAGGAATACTTTTTAAGAAAAAAAATTTAAAGTTACAGCCAATCATTGTCGGTGGGGAACAAGAGAGCAATCTACGCGCGGGAACAGAAAATATAGCACTTATTGTCGGTATGGCAGAAGCCCTTAAGATTGCAGACGAGTCACGACACAAGGAATCAAAAAGACTTTCGGGACTCAGGGATTATTTCATTTCAAAGCTTCTTGCCACCATACCGCTTTCCATACTTAACGGAAATCGCGTTTCTCGGCTACCAAACAATGTTCATATATCAATTCCGCATATCGAAGGAGAATCTATACTCTTAATGCTTGATAAGTTTGGTATCGAAGCATCAACAGGGTCAGCATGTTCCGCGTATGATCTTAGGCCTTCTCATGTACTTATGGCAATAGGTCAGACGCCGGAGTTTGCCCATGGCAGCATTCGATTTTCTCTCGGAAGAGGTACTACAAAGGTAGATATTGATTATGTATTGAAGATCTTCCCACCCATTGCTCAGAGACTGTCAGCTATTTCTGCCTTAACTGTTAAAACACATGAAAAAAAGTAAGATAACAAAGAATTTGTGCGATGTTGAGAATTGGCTTTACAGCGATATTGTTAAAGACCATTTCTTTAATCCAAGAAATATTCTTCTTGATGAGGCAGATTATGTTGCTGATGGTGTGGGTATTGTCGGCAGTCCGGCATGTGGAGACATGATGGTAGTCTGGATACGGATCGACAAGAAGACAAAGAAAATTAGTGAGTGCAAATGGAGAACATTTGGCTGTGCTTCTGCAATTGCTTCAACATCGATGATGTCAGTTATGGCAACCGAAAACGGCGGGATGACTTTGGCACGAGCGAAGAAACTGACCCCTGAATCTATTATTGAGAGACTCTCTGGACTACCTGATCGCAAATATCATTGCTCTGTACTTGGTCAAAATGCACTCAGAGAAGCTGTACTTGATTATGAAAACGGAAGTTAAGAAAATATTTATAGTCAAAGCGAAGGTTGAAGAGTCACCGACAATCACAACTCTCAGTTTGACGCTTGAAGACGGTTCCTTTCCAACATACAGGCCTGGCCAGTTTGTTACTGTATATTTTCCAGAACTCGGTACACCAGAAGGGAAGGCGTATAGCATATCGAGCGCACCATCAGAGAATATTTTCACGATTACGGTAAAAGCCATCGGTCTTTTTTCAAACAAGCTCTGCTCGATGAACCTAGGAGATTCCTTCGAAGCCTCACTTCCTTATGGGTATTTTTTTAGCGAATCAGAGGAGTCGCCACTTGTGCTTGTTGCTGGAGGAATTGGAGTAACGCCCTTCCGTGCGATGATAATGGAAACCATTAAACATTTTCCATCACGTAAGATTGTGCTGTTGCAAAGCAGCAAGACCGCCGAAGACCTAATTTTTAAAAAGGAATTCAACGCACTCGCTCTGACGAATTCTCATTTAAAGCTGTTTTTTTTCGTAACTCGTGAACAAAACCCAGACCCAGCAGATGTTAATAGAAGGATTGAAATAGGGGATATTCTTGGTAAGAAAGATCAGAAGGATAGTGAATTCTTCATATGTGGCTCGATACCTTTCGTGAGGGATATATGGAAAGGACTTCGTGATAAGGGTGTTCTTGAGGAAAATATCTGCACAGAAGCTTTTTTCTCTCATTGATTATCCTTGGGAATACTATATAATTACGAAACTATGAAATCATCAGCACTGACAAAAAAATCTCCAGTTTTGCCAAAGGAAGCCTTTGAAAAGAATGCATTGATTTACAAGATTCTTGCAAATCCAAAGCGGTTGGAAATACTGAATCTTCTGAAGAGGGAAGAGACTTCAGTTGAGGATCTTTTGAAGATCACGAAGCTCCCGAAAGCGAATCTTTCGCAACACCTTGCCCTGATGCGTCATAATGGACTGGTGATACCTCGACGAGCTGGTTTGAATATTTATTACAGCATCATTGACCCCCGTATCGTTGAGCCGTGCAAAATTCTCCACGAGCTTCGACATCAGGATCTGGTCTCTTAATTGCAGTTTAGTCGTCAGTGTGATACTCTGTGCCCTGAACTTGTGCACTGTTTGCATGCGTTCTTCGACAGTAAACCCCCTACGGATACGAAATAAAAATGAAAAAAACACTCCTCGTTACGGGCGCCATTGTGGCGCTTTTTGCAGCTCAAACCGTTCGCGCTAGTTACACCGACACCTTCGACTCGCTCAATCCTGGTTGGACGACGGATCGGTATGAACCATTGTCGTTCGGCCCCGTGTCGTTTCTCGGTGGAAATTGGTTGAAGGTCACGCCCACCGGTGTGAATTCACCCTCTCCCTTCGATTCGACGTTTTACCGCACGCAAGGCCGCCAGATTCAGACTCTCGTGAACAGCTCTCAGTGGGCGTTCAGCTTCGATCAATATGTTCCGACCGAGGCAGTCTCTGGCAATAACCTTCGTCGTTCGGACGGCTGGGGTCGTTTCGGAGATGTTGGCGTCGAGAATGCCAATACGGGTTACATGATTATGGGTTACAAGCGTTTCGATAACGCCGACCCCTTCAATCCGCTGGCTGGCGGTATCACGAGCGCTTTTCGCGTTTGGGATGCAGACACAGCAAACGGCTGGGTGGAACTCGGAACACCTGTCACCGCTGGCGTTCATAGTTGGTTGGCCTTGTTCAACGGTTCGTCCATTCAGACTTACCTTGATGGGAATCTTGTTTACACCGATACGACTTTGACGGCGGGCGCAAGCAGCTTCACGTCAATGTTCGCACAGGCGTACAACTTCTCAGACGGCCCTTACGATGCACATTTCGACAACATGAGCATTACCGCGGTTCCAGAACCGACGTCCACAATCATGCTTGGCGGTGTTGGCGTCCTCGCACTCCTTCACCGTATTCGGCAGCGGAAATAATTTAATTCGTTCCGTTTGATTTCACAACGCGCTTGCCTTTTGGCCAGCGCGTTTTTTTATTTGAGATTGCTAACTATCAGGTTCTTATTCGTTTCAAAATTATTTTTGTCGCCAGCAATTTTATTGTCTGGAAAGACCCAGATATGGGCATGATGGACTTCCTCGCCAACTATTTTACTTAAGACGAATTCTGTATTGAAGGCCCTTTTTTGTGCTAGTGCTATTTTCTTCACTACTTCAAAATATTCCCCAGCATTTGGAACATCCCATACCCATCGGTAATGAGTCTTTGGAATGATGAGGGTATGGCCTGGCGACATGGGGTCAATACTTAGAAAGCCAAGAAATTTCTCATCTTCATAGACGATGCTCGCAGGTACTTCTTTTTTAATAATTTTGCAGAAAATACAGTTTTCCATGCAGATAGTATACCAGATGATATACTGGTATCCATGCCGAAATACCAAGTAAGGGAAAAGACGAATGGAGACTTCATCGATAATCTTCTTTTTCACCGCGGTATCAAGACTCCTGAGGAAAAACAGGAATTTCTCAACCCTGATTACAACAAGCATATCCACGACCCATTCTTGCTGAAGGATGCTGAAAAAGCTGCGAAAAGGATTATTCAGGCGATTGAGAATAAGGAAAAGATAGTCGTCTATAGTGATTATGATGCGGACGGGATTCCTGCAGGAGTTATTTTTCACGATTTCTTTAAGAAAATAGGATATGAGAATTTTACGAATTATATTCCGCATAGGCACGACGAAGGCTTTGGACTGAACACTGATGCGATTAAGGAATTTGTAAAAGAGAAAGTGGATTTGGTTATCACACTTGATTGTGGGATTTCAGATATTGATGCTGTGAAGCTTGCTCAGAAAAAGGGAATAGATGTGATTATTACGGATCACCATGAACCACATGAGGAATTGCCACCGGCTTTCGCTATTGTTGACCATAAGCAGAAGGATTGCGAATATCCTGAAAAGATTCTTTGCGGGTCAGGGGTCGGATACAAATTGATTCAAGCAATTTTGAAATTGAATAGGTTCGGGCTCAAGGATGGTCACGAGAAATGGCTGCTCGATATGGTTGGACTCGCGACGCTTTCTGACATGGTCCCACTGACAGGGGAGAATCGCGCACTCGCGCATTTTGGTATGAGGGTTTTAAAGATGAGCCCACGTAAGGGTCTTATGAGATTGCTTGGTCATTTAAAAATTCCTCAGAAACATCTGACAGAGGATGATATCAGTTTTATGATCACGCCACGCATCAATGCAGCTTCACGCATGGGTGTGCCAATGGATGCTTTTCGATTGCTGGCTACAGATGATGATCATGAGGCGCATGAATATGTGCAGCATTTGGACAAAATAAATAATGAAAGAAAGGGAACAGTCGCGGCTCTGGTAAAAGAGGTGAAGAAAATAATTGCTGAGCGACATGCAGATAACCCTCGCAATGTAATCGTTGCTGGAAATCCGGAATGGCGACCTTCACTGCTCGGACTCGTAGCTAATAATCTTGCAGAAGAATATGGGAAGCCTGCGTTTCTCTGGGGAAGGGATGGTGACGGAGTCATCAAAGGTTCTTGTAGGTCAGGCGAGACAGTTAGCGTTGTCGACCTTATGCACAAAGCTCCTGCTGGAACATTTTCGCAGTACGGTGGGCACGCTGCGTCCGGAGGCTTTGCTGTTTCGAACGAAGCGATACATCACCTTGATGATCATTTGAACTCAGCTTTTGATTTGCTTGCGAAGGAAGATAAGGTAATTGATCCTGATTTCATTGATATGGAACTTCTGCTTGATGATGTAAACTGGAATTCGTATGGAAGCGTCGAGAAGCTCGCACCATTTGGAGTAGGGAACAAGAAACCGACATTTATTTTTAGGAACATTAAGATTGCTGGAGTAAAGGAGTTTGGAAAGGAGAAGAATCATTTGGAATTGAATTTTAAAAAGGAAAACGGCCAGAGTGTGAATGCTATGGGATTTTTTATGACCGCTGATCAGTTCAAGAATAAGAAAGGAGAAGCGATAAAAATTGCGGACTTGATTGATCTTATTGCGACCATGGAGAAGTCGATGTTTCGGGGTAGGACAGAGCTTAGATTGAGAATTGTTGATATACTATAGCCCATGAATAACGGCATAATTACGATTTTTACTGATGGATCTTCGCGAGGGAACCCTGGACCTGGAGGTTGGGGAGCTATTGTTGTTTCTGATATGACGGCTAAGGAGCTTGGTGGAAGGGAAGATATGACGACAAATAATAGGATGGAACTGCTCGGGGCGATTGAATCTTTAAATTCTGTAGACTCAAAAAATGAGATTGTTCTTTACTCTGATTCCCAATACGTAATTAAAGGAATGACTGAATGGATAGTGGGGTGGCAAAAGAAAGGCTGGAAGAATTCACAGAAGAAAGCTGTGCTCAACCGCGACCTTTGGGAAAGACTCCTTGAAGCTTCTGATGGAAAAAAAATTAAGTGGACGTATGTGAAGGGTCACGCAGAAAATCCAGGTAATAATCGCTGTGATGAGATTGCCACAACATTTGCCGATGGTGAGCCAACAAAACTTTACAATGGATCTCTTTCTGGATATTCAATTAAAATTCACTAGAAATTCATCTCGCTTTGCTAGGCTAGGTTGGTGAGTCATAAAAAATTCAACCTTCTTTTTATAATCCTCTTACTTTTTTCGATCTGCATTCGAAGCTATTCCGCGTATGGAAACAACGATCGGGAAGCTCTTGTAGAAAAATATTCAGGACAGAAAGCTGAAGTTCGTGGAATTATTTCCGACGAACCTCTTGTGAAGGATTTTACTAAAACCTTTACAGTCCGCGTTGAAAAAATAAATGATGTGCCAGAAAATGTATCACTTCGAGTTCAAGCTGATAGGTATTTGGATTTTAAGTATGGCCAGAGAATCCTTCTGAAAGGGAAATTATCAGCGCCATTTAATTTTAAAAGTAACGGAGACAGGACTTTTGATTACATCAATTTTCTTCTAAAGGATGGAATTTATTTTGAGATGAAGAAACCAACGATTGAGATAGTCAATGAAGGTAGGGGGAACCTAATTTCAAAAATACTTTTCAAAATCAAGCAAAGATTTCTTGGAAATATAAAAAAGGTTTTGGGAGAACCGCACGCTGCACTTGCAGGTGGTCTCGTGGTTGGGGAGAAGAGTGCACTGGGAAAAGAGTTGATTGATGATTTCAGGATGGCTGGACTCATTCATATCGTTGTACTTTCTGGTTATAACATTACAATTGTGGCTGATTCGATAAGGCGCATACTGGCTTTTCTACCAAGGACTGCCGGGATTATTTTGGGAGGATTGGGTATTGTTTGTTTTGGAATTCTGGTTGGTGGCGGGGCGACTGTAGTGCGCTCCTGCATTATGGCGGTGATAGCACTTTCGGGTGAGCTCTTGAGAAGGGATTATAATGTGGGGAAGGCCCTGTTTGTCGCTGCTGCACTTATGCTTATACAGAACCCTCTGATTTTGCTTTATGATCCATCATTTCAGCTTTCATTTCTCGCAACTCTCGGACTGATTCTTCTGTCCTCGCGAATCGAGAAGCGACTGGGATTTATAACAGAAAAATTTGGAATCAGGGGACTTGTTGCTTCGACCCTCGCGACACAAATATTCGTTTCTCCTTATATTCTCTATATGATGGGGCAACTTTCAATTATTGGAATTGTTGTGAATATTCTTGTTTTGCCTATCATTCCTGTGACTATGCTTTTCGTTACACTTACAGGCTTGTTTGGTTTTGTTTCGACAATCATATCAGAAATAGCAGGATGGATTTCCCACATCCTGCTATCCTATGAGCTTATGATGGTTCGCTTTTTTGCGCATGTTCCTTTTGCTTCTATCGATCTTCCGAAATTTTCTTTCTGGATAGTTATCGGATTCTACGCGAGCTACTTCGTCGCGCTCACGAAGTTTCCTTCAACATTCTCCCAGTTTAAGTTCTGGAAGAAGTCTTCGACGTAATTCTTTTTTCCTGAAGGCTGATAGTCTGCTACATATGAATGTTCCCACATATCAAGTGCGAGAATGATAGAGACGCCCGGAAGATGTCCGAGATGTTGTTCATCAACCCAATACTGGATTAATCTGTCTGAATTCTTGTCGTATCCAAGTATTGCCCATCCAACGCCGCGCGTTGTCGCAAGGTTTTTAAATATTTCAATGAAAAATTCTGTCGTTCCAGTCCACTCAACTATTTTCTTCGCGAGTGCAGATTCTGGAGAGAGAGGCTTTGGTCCACCCTCGAAATGTGAAAAGTAGTATTCATGATTTCGCATTCCTCCGAATTCAAACCCCTGTCGCCTATATGCTTCTCTTCGTGCATATTCTGGATTGTCTTTATTCTCTACGATTTCATGAATCAGGTTTAGATTGTTAACATATCCCGCATAGAGCTTGAGATGTTCCTCGATTGCTTTGGCAGAAATACCTTTGAGCGCTGGAATATTGAACTTTTTTTCTTCAAATTTTTTCATATGTATTGCTTGATATTATTTCTGATAAGAATTCATTAAAATTTCATTCGACTTGTTTATGATTGTAGCATGGATTTTTTCAAGAAAAATTGGAAGTTGATTTTCGTGGCTCTAATACTGGGCAGCTTAGGTTTGGGTTCTTATGTTTGGAAATGGGAATTCAGAAGACCCCTACTCGAGGTTCATTTCTTCAGTCTCAACAGAGGCAGGGCAATTTTTGTCAGAACACCTGAGAATAAGACAGTTCTGATTGGTGGAGGGCAAAACTCGGAAGTTATTCGTGAGCTCACCACTGCTATGCCATTTTATTCTCGAAAAATTGATTACGTTATTATCCCAAGCGCAGTGCCAGCACAGATCGGCGGATTGATTGAGGTGGTTGATAGGTATGAAGTCGGAGAAATCATCGCGCCTAAATTAATAGCCACGAGTACGATTCTTGCTCAGCTCCTAAAGGAAATTAGAAAAAAGAAAATACACATTGAGGAGGTTGAAAGGGGAGACGAGGCTCGAGTTGGAGAAATGAAACTCAAGATACTGTTTCCTTATGAAGGATTCAAATATAACAAAAGCAGTCTGCCAGAACTGGGAGTGGAAGTTTCTTATAGGGAGGCCTCAGCATACCTTATCGGCAATCTATCAAAAGCCGTCCAGAAAGATATTCTGAAAAGCACTATGCCCAATAAGAAAAATATTATTGAATTTTTTAACAGCATGGCTGACGGAAGAGTGTTAGATGAATTACTGGAAGTTGTTGATCCTGAGTTTGTCTTCTCAACAAAAGAGAAAACAGCCCACCTGGTTTCAGATGGGCTGTTTTGGGAGAGGATTAAATAATTCCTGCTTTCTTGAGAGTTGCGAATGCACCTCGCTTCTGGATGGTCTTGAGGGCTCGTGTAGAGATCACGAGATTAAAAGATTTCTTAAGTTCAGGAACGTAAATTTTCTTTTTCTGAAGATTTGCGTACTTTCGTACCATTCCTGTAGGGTTAAACTGAGTGGCACGAGTGGCGTTTGAATATCCACCTGCTACCATTGAACCTCTCTTTGTTATTGCGCATACTTTAGCCATAGTGTTAGACATGCTATCATAACCACTGTATTTAGCAAGTAACCAAGCAATTCATGGACGCACTAACCTTCATCGTATCAATAGTAATACTTATAATGTCCGTGGTTATCCACGAGCTTTCGCATGGTTATACGGCAGAAATGCTCGGGGATCCAACTCCTCGTCTCCAGGGCAGGCTTACCTTAAATCCTCTGAAGCATCTAGAGGTTTTCGGTTCTCTTATCGTCCCGCTCATCACCTCGATGGCTGGATTTACCTTCGGTTGGGCGAAACCTGTGCAATGGAATCCTTATAATGTGAAGAATAGGAGATGGGGTGAATTTATGATTGCACTTGCCGGGCCAGTTTCAAATTTTCTTATCGCTATAGCTTTTGGTCTCGTGCTACGAATAGTCGGAACTTCGCTTTCTGAATCTTTTATCCAGATTTCTTTTTATGTTATTGCAATCAATATAGTTCTTGCTGTGTTTAATCTCGTACCGATACCTCCGCTTGATGGGTCGAAGGTTCTTTTCTCTCTACTTCCTCCAACCCCGAAGTTTGCTCAGGTGAGAGAAACGCTTGAACGTTACTCTATCTTTTTCTTTTTGATACTCATCTTCTTCCTCTGGAGATTCGTTGAGCCGATCATTCCTTTCATATTCAAGATTATAGTGGGGAGCTAAGGACTTGATTTTATTTATGTGTGTGATATTTTTGTAGTCTTCGTCAGGGCCTGCGATTTATTCAAAGACCCAGGCGACGTTTAATCATCCCACTAGGCAGGGCGGGATGGTGGAGTGGGGTATGGATCCGCAAGGAACCGTATCCCATTTTTTATTTTAATTGACTGTTTTTGTAAACAATTTCTTTATTGCTGCAAACACTAAACCGAAAAAGATGCCCTCTACTAATGCCATGAGGCTCCATAAAATAAAAAAATTATTGAAGAGTAAATCTCTAAGGTCAAGAGATCTTAATAAATACTCTAGGATACCAAATATGATAAATCCAGCAGGTTGAATCAGGATATCAAGAAGTACCCCTAGCCCTTCACTACCAGTTATTTATATAACCAATGCAAAGATAAAAATATAAAAAACTCCGATAATGAACCCAATCTTAAATACTTTTTTCATAATTAAGGTCATTATATCATCACAACCCTTGAAATTCTTGCCTTTTCCTCCTTTTATGCTAAAGTAACCCCACGTTCAAAAGAGCTTAGGAGTGAGTAACCTCTCGGTGAAAACAATCAATCCTTTGCATATTGAGCCCCATTATCAGGTTTTATTAAAAAAGTAATATAAAGAATGCCAACAATCAATCAGCTTGTGCGTAAGAATCGTACTCGATTCACAAGAAAGTCGAAGTCAATCGCTTTGACGAAGAGTTTCAATACTATTAAAAATATTCCTAACTTCTTCCCATCTCCATTCAAGAGAGGTGTGTGTATTAAAGTTACAACAAAGACTCCAAAGAAGCCGAACTCAGCTATCCGAAAGATCGCCCGAGTACGACTCTCAAACGGAATGGAAGTAACTGCTTACATCCCAGGAGAAGGACATAACCTTCAGGAACACTCAGTGGTTCTTTTACGAGGTGGACGAGTAAAGGACGTAGGACTCCGATATACAGTGGTTCGAGGAGTGCTCGATGCAGCTGGAGTAGAGAAGCGACGAAAGGGTCGAAGCCAGTACGGAAACAAGAAGCCAAAGGCAGCGAAGGCTTAATCCTATTTATCTAATTTAATTTAAAAATACTAATATGCGAAGACGAATAAAGAATAAGCATCCGTTGAAGCCAGAGCCTGTCTACGAATCTGTAAAGGTAGCGAAGCTCGTGAACTACGTGATGGACTCAGGAAAGAAGAATGCAGCACGAAAGATCGTGTATGATTGCATGACAATTATCAAGGAAAAGACAAAGACTGAGCCAATCGAAGTTCTTGATACCGCGTTGAAGAACACGATGCCAGCTATGGAAGTGCGCTCACGACGAGTGGGAGGTGCTAACTATCAGGTTCCTCGAGAAGTTCGACCAGAACGACAGCGATCTCTTTCTATGAAGTGGATCGTGCTCGCAGCCCGATCAAAGAAGGGAAAGCCTATGGCAGACAAGCTTGCAGATGAGATTATTGCAGCATCTAAGAATGAAGGAGAAGCAGTTAAGAAGCGAGAGAATACTCATAAGATGGCAGAGGCAAACAAGGCCTTCGCTCACTTTGCTTGGTAATACGTTTACAAGAGTTCTTTATTATTTAATTTTTATTTTGTTACTTTATGCAACGAGACTATCCCTTAGAAAAAGTTCGTAACTTCGGTATCATCGCCCACATCGACGCTGGAAAGACAACTACTTCAGAGCGTATCCTCTTTTACACAGGAGAGATCCATAAGATCGGAGAGGTGCACGAGGGTGAGACTACAACTGACTGGATGGAACAAGAGCGAGAGCGAGGTATCACTATTACTGCTGCTGCCATCACTTGTTTCTGGAATCCTTCATACATGCCAGCAAAGGACGTTTCAAAGAAGGTTCGATTCAACGTTATTGACACACCAGGACACATTGACTTTACCGTAGAGGTGAAGCGTTCTCTTCGAGTACTCGACGGAGCCGTAGTGGTCTTCGACGGAGTTGCTGGAGTAGAGCCACAGTCAGAAACGAACTGGAGATATGCCGATGAGAGCAATGTGCCTCGACTTTGTTTCATCAACAAGATGGACCGAATGGGTGCATCATTTGAGCGATCTTACGCTTCCATCTTGGAGCGATTGAACAAGAAGGCAGTTCGATTCCAGATTCCAATAGGAACAGAAGGAGATCACAACGGAGTCATCGACCTCTTGAAAATGAAGGCTTACTACTTCGAAGGAGAGAAGGGAATCAACGTTGTTGAAAAAGAAATCCCAGAGAATCTTCTTGCAGATGCAAAGAAATATCATGCAGAACTCATCGAGAAGGCAGTTGAGCATAATGACGAGCTCATGCAGCAGTATCTTGATGGAAAGGAAATTCCAATTGACGTCATCAAGGCAGAAGTTCGAAAGCTTGTTATCGATAACAAGATTTTCCCAGTGTTTACAGGTTCAGCTTTGAAGAACGTTGGAGTTCAGCTCGTACTCGATGCTGTCGTTGACTATCTTCCAGCACCTACAGACCTTAAGGCAGTAAAAGGAATTCATCCTGATACAGGCGAGGAGATTTTCCGAAAGCCTTCTGATGCTGAGCCATTCACAGCACTTGCTTTCAAGCTTCAGAACGATCCATTCGTCGGACAGCTTACATTCTTCCGTGTGTACTCAGGAACGATCGAAGCAGGAACATATTTGTATAACTCAACAACAGGAAAGAAGGAGCGACTCGGACGAATCGTGCGACTTCAGGCTGATAAGCGAGAAGAAGTGAAGATTGTGTACGCAGGAGAAATCGCAGCAGCCGTAGGGCTTAAGGATGCTCGAACATCTCATACATTCTGCGATGAGAACAACCCAATCATCCTCGAGAAGATCAAATTCATGGAACCAGTGGTTTCACTCCGAATCGAACCAAAGACAAAGGCAGATCAGGAAAAAATGGGTATGGCCCTCAAGAAACTTGGAGACGAGGATCCAACTTTCCGAATCTCTTCAAACAGCGAGACAGGAGAAACTATTATTTCAGGTATGGGTGAGCTTCACCTGGATATCATGGTTGACCGAATGAAGCGAGAGTTCGGCGTTGAAGCTAATGTCGGCAAGCCTCAGGTGGCATATCGAGAAACAATTATGGGTACCGCTACTGATGTAGAGCATAAATACGTCAAGCAGTCTGGAGGTAAGGGTCAGTACGGTCACGTAGTGATCACACTCAAGCCGATGGAGAAATTGGTGGAAGGAGAGAAGATTCCAAAGAACGTCAGCCGATACGACGACTTCGAATTCATCAACTCTATCAAGGGAGGAGTTATTCCACAGGAATTTATTCCAGCCGTTGAGAAGGGAGTTCATGAAGCGATGGATCGAGGTATCGTTGCAGGTTTCCGAATGGTTAATGTTTCTTGTGAACTTACATTCGGTTCTTACCACGACGTCGACTCATCTGAAATCGCTTACAAGATTGCTGGATCACAAGCGTTCCAGGAAGGAGCAAAGAGAGCGAAGCCAGTTATTCTTGAACCTATCATGAAGATCGAAGTGCTCTTCCCAGATAAGTTCATGGGAGACGTTACGGGAAGCATCTCATCAAAGCGAGGAACTATTCTCGAGATGACAGAGCGAGGACAGGCAAAAGTTCTCCACGCGATGGTACCGCTTTCAGAAATGTTCGGATACACGACACAGCTCCGATCAATGACATCAGGACAGGGAAGCTCTACGATGGAATTCGATCACTACGAAGTTGTGCCAAAGAACGTTGAAGCAACTATCATTGAAGCAAGGAAATAATTAAAATAATCTAGAAATAAAAAAGCGCCCGAGTGGGCGTTTTTTTATTTTTAATTCGGTTCTGAAAAGAAAGGGAACTCCTCAATTAATTCATCAGAATTATAAAAGCTCTGCGCAAGTCCTCCGAAGCTGTATGTCGTTTCACCGACCTCGATTTCGGCACCGCCAATTTGTGGGAGTGCTTTTGGTTTTGAATTAATAAATCCAATGTTGTAGAGAGTTGAAACAATCCCTGCATTATTCGTAATTGAGAATCCAGCATAATCCCACTGCTTCTCAACTTGTGCGAGCATAAGTGCGCCGTAGAGGTATGAATAATATCGATCGTCCTCATCAGTCAGTCGTTCGAATCTTTCTTTGTCCGGATTGTCTGTTTTGAAATCAAGAACATTTTCAAAATCCTTTCCAAGATAAAACGGGGAAGAGGGATTCTTTAAATTATTTTCAATTTCAATTGCTGTTTCTTGTTTGATTCCCATCACACCCCATGAGAACTGACTTTGATTTCCAAGAATTTTGAGCGGAGCAAGTACTTGTTTGAACACTTCTCGTTCGGAATAGAAAAGGCGGAGTTGCTCGACAACAAGGGGAGTGACTATCATTCGTGGAGGGATTCCGGTCTCGGCTGCAACTTTGCTAATAATAGCTGAGTCTTTCTTTATTGCCTCCTTGAGGATGAGCCACTCTTCAGATTTTGACCACGAGCTCTCGTCTATCCGATCTTGGAAATAGTCATGCTGCGTGTCAACCACGCCCTTTGTTCTCGTCCAGCCGAGTTTCATCGCGACATAACCAAAGACCATAATGAGGCCAATGATCGCAAATGCATAAACAACTATGTTGAATATTTTTCTAATCATTTACCCAATACTATCACATGTGGATAAGTGCTGTTGTGCGGGGCAGAGAACGCGCTATACTAGTACCACTACCCGAGGACGTCCTGCGAAAGCAGACGTCTTCTTTCTTTGTTTCGGTAGAAATTATTAATTCATTATAAATTCACATCATATGGCACCAGCAATTAAAAACACAATGTTCGGCAAGTATTTCAAGCATGTTTTGGTTTTGACATTTCTTGCCGGTATAGCATATCCGCTTCCTCAGATGAAAGAGGCGATGGCAGGAGCTTTTGCTATGAATACAGCAGCAGCTTCTGAAGCTGTAACTTCTCTTTCTAAAAGAACAACCGATGCCTCTGCATCAGTTACAAGCTCAAGGCTTGTCCTTTCATATGATCGACAAAAAAGTGAATCTGCACTTAGTGCCACTGCTGAAATAGTTGTGAATGGTGGTGCAAAGGGAATAAACGTTTATAGAGAGGGAACAGCCCCTATTTTTACTGACGCAAATAACCCGACATCACATGCGGGTTCACAGTCAGTTAGTCCCATTGCTCCAAATTCACGACTCAAGACTTTGAGAGATGAATCAGGAATGCTTATGTATGTCGTGCCTGCAAATAAAAAAGTTACTTTTAAGGCGGCATCGCAGGCAAATCCACAAAAAATGTTTGCGGGAACATACTATGCTTCTGTCGAATATATTTATTTAAACAAAGGAACCGCACGAGATACTGTTGTTGCGTTAACTTTACCAGCAAACAAAACAAACAAGGTAACGATTATTGGAGAAAAGGGTCCATATATAAAAACTCTTACAAGCCCAATCGCGGTTGGCGAGGTTATGACGATTTCTGGTGAAAGACTTGAATCTTCAAAAGTTGTTATTGATGGTAAGGAAATTGTTTGTGCGGCTTCAAGTACATGTGTCGCATATCAGGTGGGTGGAAAAGAAGTTCAGGTTAATCCATTTCCATTATACGCAAATGGATATCATACACTTGAGCTCATCAATTCAAAGACGGGTGCAAGTAACAGATTCTCTTTTATAGTTACAGGAGGAACTCCAGCTCCAGCTCACATCGACTCTATTGATCCAGTCGTAGCACAAGCAGGTGCAACTATCACAGTTCGAGGTACAGATTTTCAACAAGGTTCAGTAATAAGAATTTCTGGTAAAGCATTCGAGCAGGGAGTTATTCCAAATACTGTCGGAAATAATTTAATTCAATTCGTGCTACCAAGTCTTAATGCTGGTACATACGATGTGCAGGTTTCAAACAATGACGTGTTGAGTAATCATGTGCAGTTAACAGTCACGACATATTCTTGTCCTGAAGGTTATGTATGTGTTCCACCAAATGGAACTACAACACCATCGATAAAGGTCTTGAGTCCGAACGGGGGAGAAGTTTATAAGACTGATGATGTTATTCAAGTTGGATATTTTGGTGAAAACTTATCCGACACACTGAAAGTGTATCTCTATAGCCCTATACATGGGAATGTCGCTGTAGCGACAGGTTTATACGGAGCACCGCTCGGTACAGGTAAGGGAACAATCAATATCGGTCAGATGAAAAATACTCCACCACATTTTACAGGGCAGTTTAAGGTAACTCTGTGTGATGAGAAAAATGTCATGTCACCTGAGTCATCAAAGCCGCTCTGTGATTCAAGTGATTCTTACTTCACCATCGTTAAGACAGCGACACCGCCTGATACCTCTAGCAACTCATACTCAGAGGTCACACCTGTTGTAAGCTTTGTATCTCAAAGTACTGAAGTTATGGCAGGTGAGTCAGCAAATGATGATGTAGGTTTCTTCAGGATAAAGTTGAAGGTAACAGCCGTTGGTGGTGATATCTACCTTCCGTCAAACTCCACTTTATATACATATAGAGTAGATCGAAACGGGGTGGCTGTGGTTGGGGGTTCAATGAGCTCAACTGTTTCCAACAATACGAACCCAAGCAAGACTGCAAATGGTAACTATCTTATAGAAGAAGGGGAATCTCAAACACTTACTTTGAGCGTTGCTGCTACGCTTCCGTATGTTGGAACAGCCGGACAGTACAGGGCAGCATTAACTGGAATCAAATGGGGCACTACTGATAGTAGTGCAACAAGCAAAACATCTATATTTGCTAACAATGCATTTGTCACCAGTTACATTGTTTTGAACTAAAAGAGACCTTAAATTTGACTTCTAAATGCGTACTTGCTATGATGGCGGGTACGCATTTAGCGTTGGTTTAGGTGTCTCTTCTATAGAGACTGACCCCTTATTATTAATTATTAACAATTTATCTTTAGCTTGGTTTTGAATGGACTTTCACGCCTATTCAAAACAAAGGTAAAGCACTAAAATCATATGGCAGCAGAATTTAATCGTACAAAGCCGCACGTTAACGTTGGTACTATCGGACACGTTGACCACGGAAAGACAACTCTTACTACTTCTATCCTTGCTGTTCAGGCAAAAGATGGTCTTGCTCAACTCAAGGCTTATGCTGATATTGCAAAGGGAGGAACAGTTCGAGACGCTACAAAGGTGGTTACCATCTCTCTAGCTCACGTAGAATATGAGTCAGATGCTCGACATTACGCTCATATCGACGCTCCAGGTCACGCCGACTATATTAAGAACATGATCACCGGTGCCGCTCAGATGGACGGTGCTATTCTCGTAGTATCAGCTCTTGATGGAGTTATGCCACAGACACGAGAGCATATTCTTCTTGCAAAGCAGGTTGGTGTGCCTCAGATCGTTGTTTTCCTTAACAAGTGCGACATGGTTGCAGAAGCTGACCTTCTAGACCTCGTTGAAGAAGAGGTTCGAGAACTTCTTACAAAGAACGGATTTGATGGAAAGGGAGCTCCAGTTATTCGTGGTTCTGCTCTTAAGGCTCTTGAGGGCGATGCAGCATGGGTTGCAAAGATCAAGGATCTTATGACAGCTCTTGATACATATATTCCTACTCCAGTGCGTGAAGTTGATAAGCCATTCCTCATGCCAATCGAGGATATCTTCTCAATTGAAGGACGAGGAACTGTGGTTACTGGCCGAATCGAGCGAGGTATGATCAAGGTTGGAGAAGAAGTTGAAATCATCGGTTTCAAGGATACTTCAAAGACAACGATCACAGGTATTGAAATGTTCAACAAATCTCTTAAGGAAGGTATGGCTGGAGATAACGCCGGACTTCTTCTTCGAGGTACAGGAAAGGATGATGTTACTCGAGGTATGGTTCTTGCAAAAACTGGCTCAGTTAAGCCTCATACAGACTTTGAAGCTGAAGTTTACATCCTTAAGAAAGAAGAAGGAGGACGACATACACCATTCTTCACAGGATACAAGCCTCAGTTCTATATCCGAACAACAGACGTTACAGGAGAGGTTGCTCTTGCTGCAGGTGTAGAGATGGTTATGCCAGGAGATACAGTTACATTCAAGGTAAAGCTCGTAGCCCCAGTTGCTCTTGAGGACAAGATGCGATTCGCTATTCGAGAAGGAGGAAAGACAGTGGGTGCTGGAGTTGTAACAAAGATAGTTGCTTAATAAACTAATTATTTAACTATCATGACTACAATCGCTAAAGAAACAAAGGAGAAGAAGGTGGCAAAGCCTCGAGCTGCGAAGGTCGCAAAGGAAGGTGATGCTGCAAAGCTTCGAATCCGAGTTCGTGCTTACGAACACAAGATTCTTGATGCTTCTCTTAAGCAGATTATGGATACAGCGATTCGTTATGATGTTAAGTTCTTTGGTCCTATTCCACTTCCTACAGAAATCAAGAAGTACACGGTAAACCGAGCTTCATTCGTATTCAAGAATGCCCGAGAGCAGTTTGAGATGCGAGTTCACAAGCGACTTATCGATATCTTGAACCCTAATCAGAAGATCATAGAAGCCCTTACCAACCTTAGTCTCCCATCGGGCGTCAATATCGACGTCAAGATGATGTAGGCTTTCGCTTTAAATTACTGAAATGAAATTCATTCTTGGACGAAAATTAAACATGACTCAAATCTTCGATAAGGACGGGCTAGTTCAGCCTGCTACTATCGTTGAAGCCTCTCCTATTGTCG
Source organism: Patescibacteria group bacterium (assembly GCA_030917665.1). Taxonomy (GTDB): domain Bacteria; phylum Patescibacteriota; class Minisyncoccia; order Phycocordibacterales; family PALSA-1337; genus CAIOGI01. The sequence continues at coordinate 23,425 of JAUPUH010000037.1, forward strand.
TTACACAGGTTAAGACAAAGGAAACTGATGGCTATGCAGCTGTACAGGTTGCTACAGGGTCAAAAAATCCAAACCGTGTGAATAAGGCGATGAAGGGTCATATGAAAGATCTTGGTGTCTACTCAGACCTCCGAGAATTCCGTGATTTCTCTACTGATGCAGCTCCTGCTCAGAAAGTTGGGGATAAGATCGACCTTACACAGTTTAAGGAGGGTGATGTTGTCGAAGTGAGCGCTATTTCAAAAGGAAAAGGATTCCAGGGTGTGGTTAAGCGACACGGTTTCGGAGGAGGTCCTCGAACACACGGTCAGAAGCACTCTGAGCGAGAACCAGGTTCTATCGGAGGAGGTCTTCGAAACAAGGTTCCAAAGAAGATGCGAATGGCAGGACGAATGGGAAGCGATCGCATCACAGTTAAGAACCTAAAGGTCGTTCATGTTGACTCTGCGTCAAATACTCTCTATATTTCAGGAGCAATTCCTGGACGAAAGGGTACTCTTGTCGAAATAACAGGATAATCCGAACTAACAGAAATACCATGGAAACAATCGTATATAATCAAAAAGGACAGGAGACAGGAAAAATAAAGCTTCCAGAAGCTGTTTTTGGAGTATCTTGGAATGCCGACCTTGTTCATCAGGTAGTCGTTTCTATGATGTCTTCAGCTCGACATCCTATCGCAAACACAAAGACTCGAGGAGAAATCCGAGGAGGAGGAAAGAAGCCTTGGCAGCAGAAGGGAACTGGACGAGCACGACACGGATCTACTCGATCTCCTATCTGGGTAGGTGGAGGAGTTGCTCATGGTCCTCGAGCTGATAAGAACTATGACCGAAAGGTTAACAAGAAGGCAAAGGCAAAGGCTCTTTATACTATCCTTTCAAAGAAGTTTAAGGATGGAGAAATCCTCTTTATCGATTCACTTTCATTCACAGAGCCAAAGGCAGCAGAAGCTAAGAATACTCTCATGGCGTTCTCAAAGATCAAGGGATTTGAGAAGTTTGGAACAAAACCAAAGAACGTTGCTATCATAACAGTTGAGAAGAAGACCCCTACTCTTACAAAGAGCTTTAAGAACTTCGGAAACCTTGAGGTTGAGGAATTCCGAACGATCAACCCAGTTTCAGTGCTTAACCATAAGTACCTTGTGATTGCCAACCCTAAGGAATCCCTTAAGGCATTCGAATAATAACCAACATGACTACATCAATCACATCAGATATCATCTTGAGACCACGAATCACTGAGAAGTCAGGGATTATGGGTGAGGCATTGAATGTCTATACCTTCGAAGTTACAAAAAACGCTACGAAGGACACAGTTGCAAAGGCCATCAAGACCCTTTACAAAGTTACTCCTACGAAAGTTCGAGTTATCAACCTTCCAGCAAAGAATGTTTTTGTTCGAGGTCGAAAGGGTACCCAGTCAGCCGTAAAGAAGGCACTTGTGTATCTCAAGAAGGGAGACAAGATAGACCTTGCTTAATTTAAATACATAACCGCCATGAAAAGCTATAAACCAAACACACCATCACGCCGACATATGACCACGATTCCATATCGTGACTATATTACTGCCTCCGAGCCACACAAGGCCCTTACAAAGGGAATGAAGCGTGATATGGGACGAAATGCCTTCGGACGAAT
>JAUPUH010000038.1 GCA_030917665.1 Patescibacteria group bacterium
GTTTAATTATATATTAAATAATGGATTGATAATTCCCAGTCCAGCCAAGCCTGCAAGTAGTGCAAACAGTCCAAGACCGATTACTACAATACCGGCAGATTTGAAAAATAAAGGCGCGTTTTTTCCATGTGCAAATGATACAGATCCAAATGAGAGGAGCAGAAGCATCGGCAATGTACCAAGGGCAAAAGCGAGCATAATTAGCATTCCTGAACCAAAAGACCCACTACCTAACGCCGAAACCTGCATCGACTGCGTAAAGCCACATGGTAGGAAAAACGTGGCGAAGCCGAGGATGAGAGGTGTAAAAGTCTTGTGTTCAATCCTTCTAAAGAAGTTGAAAATTCCAGACGGCAAAGCGATTTTATTCTTCGCGAAAACTCCGACCAAATTCAGACCTAGCAACAACATCACGAGTGCGGCTAAAAGTCCCAAGACTGCGGTAAGCGTAAAGTTGATTCCAATAGCACTTCCTACAGCTCCAAGCACACCACCTAAGACCGCGAAACTGACAATTCTTCCTGTGTGAAATAACAGGAATGTTTTCGTGTCGTTAACATTGTATTGAGATATCTTTGCCGAAAGAGACAAAACCAATCCTCCAACTATAGCGAGACAACTTGAAACCGAAGCGATGAGACCGATAATGAAACTTGTGATTGGTGTGACCTGTCCCCCGATTCCGAGATTAAGAATCCCTGATTTCTGTAGCAAGAAAAAGAGGATGAGAATGCCTAGACCGATTGGCAACGCCTTCCAAATAACATCATCTACCTGTTTTTCCTTGACAGTCTTTGCAACTGAAAGCACGTAGCCGTTGGACTTTATTTTATCAGTCAATATCTCCGCCAATCTTAGAGGAGACTCGTCACTATTAGTTTCTACTTCTACAATTTCCTTCTTTAAATCAACCCGAACGTTTTGTATGAAGTCTTGCTCATTCAAAATATCCTCAATCAAGATTTTGCAAGATGCGCAATGTGTACCCGATACGTGTAATGTGTGTGTTTTCATGCTTATAATTTCTTAGCTTTAATTCGAAGTGAATTTGATACCACGGAGACCGACGACATCGCCATGGCAAAGCCAGCGAAGATGGGATTCAGAAGCCAACCGAAGATTGGATAGAAAGCTCCTGCCGCAAGCGGTATACCGACAACATTGTAGATGAATGCCCAAAAAAGATTTTGCTTGATTCCTCGCATGGTTATCTTGGAAAGCTTAATGGCCTTAACCAGCTTTGAAATATCACCGCCAAGCAAGGTAATGCCTGCTGACTCGATCGCCACGTCAGTACCCGTCCCCATGGCAATACCCACATCGGCTTGGGCAAGTGCAGGGGCATCATTCACGCCATCTCCCGCCATTGCAACAATGCGACCTTGCGATTGTAACTCCTTTATTTTCTCAAGCTTATCTTGTGGCAATACATGGGCTACAACATCGTCGATACCAACGAGTGATCCGATATACTTTGCAGCTTTCTCATCATCACCGGTAAGCATAACCACTTTAATACCGAGTGCATGGAGGTTTTTAATAGCATCTACTGACTCCTCTTTGATCTCATCTGCCACCATTACGAAACCAAGAACCTTCTCTTTGGTTGCAAGAATCACAGGTGTCTTTCCCTGCAAAGTGAACTTATCTAACTTACCAGCGTCAAATGAAATCTTGAGGTCACTCACAAGATTTGCGTTTCCTGCACAATACTCAGTGTCACCGATCTCACCCTAGAGACCCTTTCCTTGTATTCCTTCAAAATTGAAAACATCAGATATTGAGATATTTTTCTCCTGTGCATAATTTACGATTGCGTGCGCGATCGGATGCTCTGACTTCTTCTCAAGTGAGGCAAGGATTGAAACAAGTTCATCATCTTTTAAGCTAGATAAGTTTTGTATGTCGACAAGTGTCGGCTTGCCTTTTGTAATTGTGCCTGTTTTATCAACGACGACAGTGTTTACCTTATGAAGCTTTTCGAGAGTAGCCGCATCTTTGATGAGAATACCTTCCTTAGCACCTTTGCCGACTCCCACAATGATTGCGGTTGGAGTAGCAAGTCCGAGTGCACACGGACAGGCGATCACTAGAATTCCTACAAAAGATACGAGACCAAATGAAAGTGCCTGAGAAAATCCGAGATACTGCGACCCGACAATAAGCCAAGCTCCGAGAGTGAGGAAAGCGATTACAAGAACTATAGGAACAAAAATTGCTGATATTTTGTCTGCTAGTGCCTGTATTGGTGCCTTGCTTCCTTGAGCGTCTTCAACCATCTTTATGATCTGAGCCAAAAGCGTTTCGGATCCGACCTTTGTGGCTTTAAAAGTGAAGAATCCGCTTGTATTTATTGTTCCTGATACGACATTGTCTCCAACCTTTTTCTGGGCTGGCATTGGTTCTCCGGTAACCATCGATTCATCAATAAAGGAACTTCCTTCGGTGATCACTCCATCAACAGGAATTTTTGCTCCTGGTTTAACGATGATGAAATCGCCATGCTTTACTTCATTCACAGAAATCTCAACTTCCTTTCCATCACGAATAACCAGAGCAGTTTTTGCTTGAAGATTGAGAAGTTTCTCAATAGCATCGCCTGTCTTTATCTTTGACCTTGCCTCGAGATACTTGCCGAGAGCGATAAAGGTGATGACCACGATTGTCACATCGTAGTATTGATATTCAACATTTATGAAAGGGCGAAGTACATCCTCAAATGAACTAACAGCAAAGCTGTATAAAAATGCGGCAACCGTACCGATACCAATAAGCGTATCCATGTTTGCTTTGCCGTATCGCAAGAATCTGTAAAAGCCGAGAAGATACGGCTTACCTACAACGAAAAGGATATAAGTGGCAAATATCGGTAAGAGATGATGAAAGAATTCCTTGAGCGTGTAGCTCATTGCGGGAACGATGCTGTATTCTGCGAGAATGTCCCAGCCCATAACAAAAGCAGCAAAAATTGCCAGAGGAATTGCAGAGAGAACTTTCGTTCGCATATCACTAACCTCAGCAAGTTTTTCTTTCTTAGATTGGTTGAGTCCTAGATGTGCCGCGTGTTCGCTTTCGGACATTCCCATCTCGTTCGCTGTCTCGGGAACCTCAAGAGAATACCCAAGCGGTTCAATATGTTTAGAGAGGTCATGTGGGTTCGTCTTTGCAGGATCAAAGGAAACCTTCGCCCTTTCTGTACCATAATTCACTTCCGCAGAATGCACACCCTCGACCTTCTTAAATGTCTTTTCAATAACAGATGAACATGAGGCGCAATGCATTCCTTTTACGTTATATGTCTGTGTGTGCATAAAATTATTTTCTCTTTAGCTTATAAACTTTTAAAATCTCCAGTTTCGCTTTTTCAGTCTGTCCAGTCTTAACTTGATTCAGGATGCACCCACCAAGATGGTTTTCGAGCAATAAGTCTTCCACATTGGAAAGTCCCTGCTTGACCGCAGAGGTTTGGGTGATCACATCAATGCAGTAGGTATCACTTTCAATCATCTTCTGCAGACCTCGAATCTGCCCCTCGATAAGCTTGAGGCGACGAATAATCTTTCCCTTATTTTTATCTTCCATATATTTCATACCAATATTATATACCCCCTAGGGGGTATAGTGCAAGTCAAACAGAAAACCACCTTCTCAGGTGGCTTTCTGTTCTGGATACTGCTCTCAGCAGGTATGCAATGTGCGGAATAGTACCTATGTTTTCTATCGAAACTTGAGGAGTCTAGGACACCCCCTTTGGAGGGTTCGTGCCCATGACTCGTTCTTAAAATGCTTTGGAAAATATAGCGATTTTAAGAGTCTCGATAGCTCTCACTTGGCTGCTGCCG
>JAUPUH010000039.1 GCA_030917665.1 Patescibacteria group bacterium
GTGGTGGAGCATAAAGCAGGTTTCCATCATAAATAATATTTCGAATATCGTATCCTGTGCCATCCGTATAGGCGAATCCGTATCGAAGATTGCTTCCAATCATTCCGTAAAGCGTGAGTGAGTCTCTATTATAGTAATTTGTACTGTTTACCCTGCATGAACTATCATAATAGAACCTGCCCGTTCTTCCATTCTGAGCAATAATGGCCCCATCAATCCTCAATGTATTAGAACTTATAAGTCCTGTCGTAAAATTTCCCTGTGAAATGAGTGCAATAACGTCTGTCCCATCATAATTTGTATAAAGAAGGTTTGAATTCACTATGATATTTGGCCTTGTACCTGTATCGGGAAACCTTGCCGCAACAAGAGTGATTCGTGCGCCATTTATCTGTCCGTCAACCCATACATTATCCTCTACGAAAATTATTCCATTTGCGGGGTTTGGATAATTTCCTATTAACCTCTGGCTGTATCCCGAGGTTGGATAGTTCACAATATTACCAGATGAATTTACTCTAATACTCCAAACCCCCCACCCTGTAGTTCCATCAGAGTCACAACCACTTGGGGCAGAGTGAAGGCTATTTACTGTATATACGTCATACGTATCATTCGTTTTAAAAACTATGTGATATCCCTGGACACCCGAAGCAGCTAGATATTTTCCATTCGCCTGTGCATCAGTCTTCATATGTGAGAGATCTGCTGTTATACCATTGAAATCAACGGCAGCTACAGGAAATTGTCTACCGGCCATAAATATATCGAGTCGATTTGGAACTGTTGTTGGTGGTGTTGAATCTGTATTGAGCTCACTTGGAGTGTCTGTTGTATAAACACCGAACTGATACCAAGCGGGGTTGTGCGTTCCCTGATCGGGATCAATATATTTATCTTTTGCACTCGTGATTATGTTGTGAGCGACTCCATCAAAACGAATTCCGTTATTCGAGTGTATGGGACCAAAGACTTCTGTACCCTCTCCGAAACGCATAACGTCATTCGCTACTACCGCATACTTTGCAAAAGAAGGAATCGCGAGAGTTGCTTGAATTTTTCTATATACTGAAGGATATTCAGTGACTGTTCCCTTTGAGACAATCTTTACCAGCGTTGAACCAGTCAACGGAGGAGTAATGGTCAATTCAAATTTACCAATCACATTCCCATCTTTATCCTCAAAATCATGAATAAAGGGTCCGTTGGTCGTCGTTGCGGTCCCGTCCTTGTAGTCATTTGGTGCATGTGCTAAATGCCATCGATAATAATCTATACCGGCCTCTGCTATCTGAAAGGCTTGCTCGCGAGCCGTAAGCTGCTTTGTATTCTTAAGCATATTCCCTCCCCATGTAACCAAAGACGTCGTCACGATAATTGCGATGACGCCAAAGACCAGAACATTTACTAAGATAAAGCCTTTTTTCATAAATTGTCTTTAATATTCCTTAAACTAACTTGTGAAGTATAGAGCCGTGGAATAGGAGAACGATTCGGATCAGCATCAATCATCAAGTTAATCTTGATCAAACGGATATTCGTAACTGGGACTGGCAACGCCAAAGGTGTTGTTGTCCCAGCATAACTGCTATCATAATATTCGAAAAGCCCCGTACTTGTTGCATTCCTTATATTATACGCCAGAGTTGTAAAAGTTTCGTTGGCTGTAAGATAAACTGCAGGTGAACCAGTCGGTCTAATCGATCCCCTCCTCAGGGTATACGGTTTTGTTGAAGTTGAAATATAATACCTGATCTGTTCTTTTAATCCATCTCCATCTGTATCACTGAAAAACGTCATCGTGTTTGTCGCGGCCTGAGCGATTGCATATGCACCATTATTACTTGGGGATGTGGTGCGAAGCTCCCTGACCATAACTCTTAAAATATTTCGAGCATCTTGTGCGCTTGAAATGACATCCTGTGCATATTTATTATTCACAAGAACATTTCTCTGGAAACTTGTAATAGCGATCGCGATCAACCCAAATATACCAACAACCACCACAATTTCAGCGAGTGTAAATCCTTTATTCGATTGCGTATGTGAAAAAAAATATTTCATATTAAGGAGAAAGGATTACCTCCTGCTCTTTCCAGTTTGTACTCATATTTACACCTGTTATCAATTGGGTCGTATAGCCTGACCTTGAGACAGAAACGTCATAAACACCAGATGAAAGTCCAGAAAATATTACTTGTCCTGGGGGTGTACAGGAGGAAGTCATAGTAAATGCGATATCAGAAATATTAGGCGTTACGGCAGGATCAGCTGTATGAAGAAAAACTTTATATCTCAAGTATCTGTCATTGTTATGAACTGACGAAATTATAGCGTTCGAAGAAGTATAATATGTTGCTGCTGTTCCATCAGGTCCAAGATAATTCCATATCGTATCTGTTGAAGAGGCATTCGTAGCAATCTGAAAGCGTACGCTCGGCGTTCCATCTGAGCTCGCAGATACAGGCTGATCAGTTGGTGACCATACGAGGCTGTGGAAATTACTTTCAGAACCAGTGTCAACAGTTGATGATTCAAGGATTCCATTCGGATTATAAGAGCCAGAAACATTTTTTAATTTAATCTCTCCGCCCGCAATATCGAGGAATCCGTCATCGGCGACATAATCAACTCCAACTCCGCCCGACCAATCAGTCTGATTAATGAAGCCTCGGTCTGTTATCTGAGTCTCGTCGTACGAAGTCCCTGTGACTTGTACAGTTGCATCAGTCACAGGCAACTGTGTCGAAGCATCTTTCACAGTAATAAGTAGACTCCTTGGATTCTTCGTAGCGACAATAAGGTCGACTTCCTGCACACTATCCGGATTGAGATTAATTGGGTTAAGAGGATTTATACCAACAATATCATATGTAGCATCTGTTCCAGTGATCGTATATGACCCCCATTCCATTGAACTGTTTGAGTAGGTCCCAGAACCGTCAGTTGTAAGGTTTTGTAAGTACTTGGGGACACCAGCACCCACGAGCCTGTTGCTCTCAAGAGAAAAATCAACTCCTCCAACCACCGCACAAGTTGGAGTAAGACTACTAAATGAAATATTACTCAACTTATCGATAGCAAAACTAACCTGTGTAACCTGTTGGAGTACAACTGTTGCATGAAGCTTAAGTGGATCAGGATTTCCTACTGCCCCATTTGTATAGGTCCTGTCAGTTGAATATCCTGATTTCGTTACAGTGATTTCATATGCCTCAACTCCTGGGGGTGCATCAATAATTTGAAGAATTCCACTGGTATCAGTCACATCATCAATGATGATGTCTGGATTAGCCTGCGTATTCACTATATGAACACTAGCTCCGGAAACAGCAACACCGTTCGCATCGAACACCCTAACGAAAAGTGCACCGTTTGTGGAAAGTGTCTCTAAAGCCTTTGGTGCAACGGTTGTAGTAATGGAAACGGGAGTAAAATTCACACACGCAGGACAGTCGACCTCAAGCTCTACTAATTTATTATCCGCCGGAGAGAGATCGTTCGGTGTACCTCCGATAGTTCCATCAAAAGGAATATCGACATTTCTTATAGTTGTAGTTACTGCAAAGGTTACTCCCGCCCGAACGAGGGTCTGGCTATGAGGAATCTTTCCGTTTGGAAGACCTCCCTGAATACCAACATCTGAATATGCTAAGTTCCTGATAATCTCAAATTGCTCATTAGCCAGATTGAGCGCGAGGATTTTATACTGATTCTGATTAATCAGAGTAAAAAGGCTTACATATGCCTGATACGATGCTGTAGCAATAATTACAAATACCGCGACACCAACCAATGTCTCGATTAAGGTGAATGCTCTATCTTTTTTTTGTTGTATCTTGTTTTTAAATAACATTTACAAGTGAATACATCGGGGAAATCATGGCAACCGCGAAAAATCCTACTGCTGCACCAATGAAAACCATAAGGAACGGCTCAATAATGGTTGACATGTCTTTTGTCTTTTGCTCGACGTCGTCCTCATAGAAAACCGCAACACCCATAAGCATTTCACCAATCTTTCCTGTCTCTTCTCCTACATTCATCATTTCTCCAAGGAAAAGTGGGTACAATTTCTCGTTTTCAGTGAAGATCTTTGAAATAGGATCTCCCTTCTTGATTGCTTCCCCTGCTTTCTCTAGAACTGCCTTATAGTGAACGTTCTGTATGACATCTTTGGTTATGCGAACAGATTCGACAACATCGACTCCTGAATTAAGAAGTGAGGACAGGGTTCGGGCTGTTCTAGCAGCATTCACTTCTTTTATAATTCCACCAATAATAGGTATCTTTAGGATGGCATAATGAATGATATTTTTTCCACTTGCACGCTTTGACCATACAACGAATGCGCCAATGAGCACGGCCGTCGTTAAGAAAACAACAAGTCCATGGTCTCGAACGAGGTTACTTGTAAAGAGCACAAACTTCGTAGATAAAGGAAGCTCGAGGTTAAGCTCTGTGAAAGTCTTCATCAAAGTTGGCACAATATAGGTAAGCATAAGAACAGCAATAAGAATCATTGCAATAAGGATGATGCTTGGATACATCATTGCCCCCTTTACCTTTCGCTGAAGTGCGTAATTCTTATCCATCTGAAGCCCGACAATCTTGAGGGATTCAGCAAGATTTCCGCTCTGCTCTCCCGCAGCTACCATTGATGTAAATAGTGAGGAAAACACATTTTTGAAAGCGCCCATTGCGATACTTAAGGTTTTACCTTCACTTACATCCTTCTGAAGTGATATAAGTATTTTTTTCATCTCCCTGTTCTTGGTCTGACGCTCCATAACAGAAAGGGCGCGTGACATTGCGAGTCCCGCTGTAATCATGGATCCGAGATTTCGTGCAAAATTGATTTTCTCCTGTGTCTTAACCGATCGAAGAAACGGTAAAGAAATCGTTATATTTTTCATTGAAAGGCTTTTTGAGGTCTTTTCTTGGACATCAATTACCTCTTCTCCACTCTCTTTAAGCATCCTATACAATTCATAACGGTCCTGGGCGTCTTTTTCGCTCTTATATATTTCGCCTGTTGATTTCTTTGCTTTATAAATAAAATGTGACATGAAAGTTCTTTTGAAAAATTATTCTGAGATAACGCGAAGCACTTCTTCTATAGTTGTATCACCCTTAACTGCGTTATAAATTCCATCTTCAATCATTGTTGTCATTCCCTCCTTTTTTGCTTGCGTTTCTATCTCACCACTCGTTGCTCCTTTGATAATAAGTTCCTTGATAGTTTGTGAGACTTTGAGAACCTCATGGATACCGACTCGTCCCTTATAGCCATCATCATCCTTCGATGCCACAGGTTTCCAAAAAGGAATCTTTTCCCAAGTATCGCCCGCCTTCACAACCTTTTCAGTTTTAAGAAGCTCGAGCACTCGATCAAGGTCAACTGATTTTCCTAGTGTTGCAAGCTCAGCCTTTGTGAGATTATATTTCTCCTTGTTTTCTGAAAGCCGACGAACAAGACGTTGGGCAATGATGATATTTATAGTTGAAACAAGAAGAAATGGCTCAATCTTCATATCGAGAAGTCGAGGAATCGCTCCAGCCGCGCTGTTGGTGTGAAGAGTTGAAAGCACAAGGTGTCCAGTAAGGGACGCGTTCACCGCAAGAGACGCTGTTTCGTTATCTCGAATCTCACCCACCATAATAATGTCAGGGTCTTGGCGCACAAGAGTTCTCAATCCTGAAGCGAAGGTGAATCCGATTTCAGGCTTAACCTGCGTCTGATTAATCCTTTTCATTTGGTATTCCACCGGGTCTTCGATCGTAGAAATGTTCACATCAGGCTGATTTAAGATATCAAGGATAGTATAAAGAGTTGTGGTCTTTCCTGAACCGGTAGGTCCTGTTGTAAGAATGAGGCCTGTTGTGAGTTTGCTTGCGTTATGAATTCTCTCAAGCCCTTCACCGTGGAAACCAAGATACTCCAAGGTAAATCCAGAAACACTTTCTCGAAGAAGACGCATAACGGTCTTTTCACCATAATATGTCGGGAGCATTGAGACTCGAAATGAAACTTTTTCATTATTCATCTCAATTTTGAATCGTCCGTCTTGAGGAAGACGCTTCTCGTCGAGTTTAAGATTTGAAAGAACCTTAATACGGGCAGTAATAGATGGTTCAGCATTCTTTGGAAGCACCATGGCATCATGAAGCAAACCGTCAATACGGTAACGAACGAGAAGTTGGTCATCCATCGGTTCGATATGGATGTCAGATGCATCCTGGAGGATCGCGTGCTTAAGTAAAGTATCTACGATTCGAACAACGGGAAGATCTTCTGCAATTTTTTTGAGATCTTCTTCTGAAGCTGGTTCGCCTGATTCTTCTGCGATGGTCTTAAGCGTCTCTGATTCCTTCTGAATGATATCTCCGAACTCTGCCTTGAGCGTCTTCTGATACTGAATGATAGCGCTCTTCATTGATTCAACATCAGTGAGACGCGGAAGAATCTTCAAATTCACTTTCTTCTTTATAAAATCAATAGCTGAAAGATCCTCGACATCGAGCATTGCTACTTCGAGTGTTCCTTCGTCCTTTTTGAAAGCGACAACGTTGTGTGTTCGGGCTACAGGTTCTGGAATAAGAGAAAGTGTCTCAAATGGAATTTTCCGAGTCTTGAGATCGACGAAAGGAATGCCGAGCACATACGCCTGCATTCTTCGGAGATTGTCTTCTGTGATCTTCCCTGTACTAACGAGTATTTCCCCTATTCGCACGCCTTTTTTATCTGCCTCTTTCTGAGCAGCCTCGAGGTCTGCCTTCGATACGAGATTGGAATCGATGATAAATTTATTCAGCTGTGAATCTTCGATGAACATAGGGGTGTTGAGCACTATTATACCAGAGAAAGCCCTGTGTTATGGGCCTCATTATGTGTAAAAGTAGGTAGCTTTACTTTTATTGAATATAGTGGTATACTGTAATTAAATAGGTTGACCTACCTCGGTTAGCCAGCAAACTCAAAATTGTCCTTTCTTTAACAACAAACTATGAAAACCAATACTAATCCGTTGGCGGCTCTTGTAGCTGCCTTGTTCATCACATTCCTCGCACCCGCATCGTGGGCGCAAGGAACTATCGTAAATGTTTATGGCGGTGTTATTAACCGCTATGCTTCGGCAGCAGATTACGACACACTCATAAACGCAGTCCGCAACGGCACTCCTCAAAGCGCGAACTGGACTTACTATCCAAGCGGTTCGACCGTTCCCCTGACATCCATTTTCAATAATGGCTCAACTGGGGGGATGTACCGTGCCGCCCTAGCTGCGACGAGTCCGACAAAATTCACCCTGGAACAGATCCAGATTGTAATCGAGAATTCTGTTTTTGACCCAACATCTCCATCTTTCACAAGCTACAGTAACTTGGGAATTGGTGTGGACAGTGGTCAGGACGGAGTGCTCGGTACTGCAGACGACATTACTTACAACTCAGGCAACGGAAACACTCCTGTAAATGCAGTGTATCTCCGTGGTGTGGGCAGGACCATCAGCATTGGTAGCACACCTCTCGACGAAGCCCTCTCCTTGTGGAGTAACTTCACTTTCGAGAATGCAACCTTCACCGTGAATGGAGTGAGCGGCAGTGACCGAATGAACTTCAGTGTTCCCGAGCCATCATCTGCTGCACTCTTGATGTTTGGATTAATTGGTCTTCGTATTTTGAAAAAAAAGAGGTGAAATATCCTCAACAAGAAAGGCGTGTCTGCTCACAAGCGGACACGCCTTATCTCTTTTATGTATTAAGCTTTTGACTATCTTTCTTCAATTGTTCCCTGTCTCCTACAAGTATTATTCACGACTCTAAATCCGTCTGGACAATAGAATTCACATGCTAGAGCCCCTACCGGAGGCTCTTGGTCTGCATTACACATACCAAAGAGTTTAATTGTAGCGTTTACTGCTGTATTCGTTGATGATCCATTACATAGCCTTGCATTAGCTGGAACAGCGAGACATGAGATTGTTGGTGGGAGTGGTCGATATGGTTCAAGGGTTATACTAACACTAACTGTATCAGAAAAGTTTTCAGCAATATTCCAGTAGGATAGTTGAAGAACCTTTGTTGTGGTTGCTATAACGTTTGTGAAATTAGCAATAGCATTACCTGTAGAGTTAAGCGACTGGGACTTGTATATTGAAGCGCCAGGTGTTCCTTCAGGCCAATTATTACTTGCTATCTCAACCTGATTAACATTATCAACATTCCAAGCAATTGTTACGTTTACTTGATTGGATTCATTTGCCCTTATTGTTACCGAGTTCTGACCATTCGCAGTAAGTGTCAAACTTGAATTGTCATTCGGTCCACAATTAGTCTGGCAGATCTTTGGTGGAGTATAAGGTACTCCGATGTTTGAGGTGAATGCAAGCCAACCTACATTCGTATCTCCCCATGCGTGTCCTTTGAAAATTCCTGTTGCTGGATCAAAAGTGATTCCCCTGTTTCCAGTTATATACGCAGGTCCTGTTTCGTAGTTTGTTCCAGACATGCTGATCCAACCATCCCATCCATCTGTTCTTCCTGCACCAGCAGTTGCCTGTGCCCAGCCAGTAACTGCACCTGTTGTAAGATCGGTGGTAGCACTTGGATGTGTTCCATCAGTTGCATCGAAGCTGATCCAGCCTATGTTTGGAGACCATGCATATCCGCCAAAATTTCCGATGCTTGATCCTGTTGTCGTAGAGAAAGTCACACCGTATGCTGGAGTAGCTGAAAGGCCAGGATTATTTGAACTGAAACTAATCCAACCAATGTTTGATGACCATGCCCATCCCTCAAGATCAACTGTCCCCGCTTGCGCCTTTGCACCCACAACAAAGAAAGAAATGAATAAAACCAAAAATAAAAATAGCTTTTTATAATTCATACTCATAATAATACTACTAATAGTATGGTAACTCCATCTCCACTTGTGGATATGTATGCCTTGTGGTATACTTTCTGCATTAGTGGTTCGCTCAGTTCAGTCTGCAGCGGGCTCTTTTTTTAAAAAAATTCATAAAAAACATATATGTTTGATCTTAAAGTAATACATTCAGTCCTCCAGCAACTTGAGGATGAACGAGGAATTCCAAAGGAAAAAATGTTGGAAGCTATTGAGCTTGCTCTCGCAACAGCTTATAAGAAAGAGTACGGCAAGAAAGGTCAGATTGTCCGAGCCGTTTTTGATAATAATTCAGGAAAAGTTGAGTTTTACCAGGTGAAAATCGTCGTTGACGAGTCAAAGGTCATCATGGAGGACGAGGAAGACGAGCAGGATATTGCAAATATGGCTGAAGAAAATATCCGCGTTCGATTTAACCCAGAACATCATATTCTCCTTGCAGATGCTAAGAAAATCAAGAAAGGTGCCGCAATTGATGATGAAATCGTATTCCCTCTTGAAGAAAAGGGAGATTACGGCCGAATTGCTGCTCAAACAGCAAAGCAGGTCATCATTCAGAAGATCCGAGAAGCAGAAAAAACATCAGTTTTGAGCGAATATGGCCAAAAAGAAGGAGAAATTGTCTCTGGAACAGTACAAAGAATAGAACGAGGAGCTATTTTCGTAGATATGGGACGTGCTGTGGGTATGATCGGTTATGAAGAGCAGATTCCAAGCGAGCGCTATAAGCAAGGAGAGCGAATCCGTGCATACCTTTATGCTGTGGAGGAAACACCAAAGGGTATTGTTTTGAAGCTTTCTCGATCACATCCTAAGTTCCTAGCTAAGCTTTTTGAGATCGAAGCACCAGAAATCGCCCAAGGGACCGTAGAAGTAAAGGCAATCGCTCGTGAGGCAGGTGCTCGTTCAAAGATCGCAGTCCACTCTACAGATAGCCATATTGACCCTATCGGATCACTTGTTGGCCAGAGAGGAGTTCGAGTTTCAACAGTTATGAGTGAGCTCGCAGGCGAAAAGATCGATATTATCCAGTGGAACGAGGATCCTGCGACATTTATCCAGGAATCCCTTTCTCCAGCTAAAATCATCAAGATAGACCTTAATAATGACGAAAAGCGAGCAATTGTTCATGTTTCTGAAGATCAGCAGTCTCTCGCAATCGGAAAAGGTGGTCAAAATGTTCGTCTTGCTGCAAAGCTTACAGGTTGGAAAATTGACATCCAGTCAACCCCTGTTGCTGAAGTTACAGAAACAAAGGAGGAGTAGTTCTGCATGGTATAATAGCGCAAGGTTATAAAGACACTTTCGAGTAACCTTTTAATCGCTAATTATATACATATGAAATTAACTACATTAAAAATGATGGCGGTGGCCTGTGCCCTCGCCATTTCCTCTGTCGCTTTTACTGCACTCGCAGAAAGTGGCTCATCAAATCCCCTCAAAGCAAAAGCTGAGGCTCGGCTTGAAAAAAATAGTGAAATTAGAAACGAAAAGTTTGATGATCTCAGGGAATTGAGATCATCAGCAACTAGCACTGTTCGAAGCCTTAAAAAAGAACTTGAGGATGATCGAAAGGAATTTCGAGATTCTACAAAAGATTCGATTAAGGATTTGAGAGAAAATTTCCGTGATAGCGATGATGACAGTGATGATGATTGTAAAAACATACAAGTTTCATCCACAACTCTCGGACTCAAACGAGACTGTGTTGACGACAGAAGAGAAGATCGGAGAGAAGATCGAAAGGACCTTTGGGCATCAACAACAATGATGCGAAAGGAATTCCGAGCCTCTACAACCGACATGTTCAAAAAATTTAAGGATGACAGAAAAGACGTCGTGGAAAAGATGCGAAAGGATGCATTTCAGATTCGAAAAGAGGCACTCGTAGAGCACTTAAATTTCGCTCTTGAGAATCTTGGAGATATCCGAAACCGAATCAATGAGAGAATCAATAAGCTTGATGCGGAAGGAAAAGATACAACAGCTGCTGAGGCAGACCTCGCGGTTGCTGATACAAAAATCGCAAGCGCAAAGGTATCTATTGATGCTCTTGCTGCACTTAATGACACCTCAGTAAGTGCGACAGCAAGCTCAACTGCAGAAGTTGAACTCGCGAAACCTCGACAAGTTGGAGATGCTGCAATCAAAGCGGTAAAGGATGCTCGTGATGCGCTCAAGGAAGTCATACAAGAAATTGTGAAGCTTGTCGGCAAAGGACGGACAATGAATGCAACGACGACGGCAAGCACGACAACAACAATTTAATAAATAATTCACATCGAACATATGGAACCAAACACACAAAATTCAAGTGGAATGATGAACGGAATTCCTCCAGTGCCAAAGTCTGACAAGAAAGTGGGACCGATAATTGGTGCACTTGTTGTAGTACTCATTATCATCATTGCTGTACTGTGGTTTTTTGGACAAAAGTTAAACACCACATCTGATGAAAATAGCGGGCAGCAAAATGTCATAAGAAACGAAGCAGGGCTTTCTACATCAACAAATGAAGTTGATCTTGAAGCTGACCTCGACGCTCAACTACAGGATATTGATTACAGTTTCTAAATTTAACTAACAAATGTTCTAAGAAAGCCTCTTCAATAGAAGGGGTTTTCTTTTTTATTAAAACTTGCAAAACTGCCCTCCGAAATGTAGACTTTGAAAACTATGAAACAACCATCAAAAAAAGCATCAGCAAAGAAGGAGTCTGTCCCAAAAGTATCGGCTTCTAAGGTCGAAAATATCAAGATTACAAAGCTTGATAAATCACAAGTAGAAATCACAGGTGCTATTTCTGCTGAAACTTTTTCCTCATTCCGAAGCAAGGCTCTTCAAAACATCAACGAGGAAATAACTCTTGATGGATTCCGAAAAGGAAAAATCCCTGAAGCTATCCTCATTTCAAAAGTAGGAGAAATGCCGATCCTCGAAGAAATGGCAGAGCTTGCAATTGCACGCGTCTATCCAGAAATTATTATCAATGAAAAAATCGATGCACTCGGACGACCTGATGTCAGCATCACAAAGCTTGCCGCCGGCAACCCTCTTGAGTTCAAAATTGTTACAGCAGTTACTCCCGAGATCAAGCTCGCTGACTACAAGAAAATTTCAAAAGAAGAGAGTGTGAAAAAAATTGAAGTAGCTGAAGTAACAGACAAGGATGTTGATGATGCACTCCTTCGAATCCGAAAGTCTCGCGCAGATCATTCAGGACATGATCATGAAAAGATGACAAAGGAAGAGCATGAGAAAGCAATTGAGACTACAATGCCGGAAATGACAGATGAGTTCGCGATGACTCTCGGTGACTTTAAAAACGTAGCAGACTTAAAGGAAAAGATAAAAGTTTCTCTCGCGGAAGATAAAGTTTCACAGGCGAAAGAAAAAAGACGAATCGCAATTTCAGACAAGCTCATCGATGGATCAACGATCGATCTTCCTGAAGTACTGGTTGAAAGTGAGCTCCGAAGAATCGAGGCGCAGTTCTCTGACGACATTGAACGAATGGGTGTGAAACTTGAAGACTATGTAAAACATGCCAAGAAGTCGATGGAAGAAATCCGAGCGGAATGGAAACCATCAGCAGAAAAGAAAGCGAAGCTCCAGCTCATCCTCAACGAAATCGCTAAGGTTGAAAAACTAACTCCTGATATAAAAGAAATTGAAGCAGAGGTTAATCACATTGTGGAACACTACAAAGATGCAGATCGAGAGCGAGCAACAATCTACGCAGAGACAGTGCTCACGAATGAAAAGGTTTACATGTTTCTAGAACAGGCTTAATAAGAAAAAAGAAAAGACACATGAGTTGGGGCTAGGTGGGACTGGCCAACGAATGTGTCTTTTCGTTTTCTAAAAAACCATTTGTGAGAGAGCTGCGATAACTGCAGTCTCTGCTCGCAAAACTTGAGGCCCGAGAGATCGGGTCTTTATGTTGTGTTTCGCAAATAGTTCAAGCTCCTTCGGAGACCACCCTCCTTCTGGACCGATGTAAGCACCAACGATACCTTCAAGATCTTGTGAAACAAACTTCTGCGCGACGATATCCCACACAATCGATTTGATGTGAGAATATTTTTCAAGAGCAGATTCGAGATCGAGTATTTCAGAAATAGTTGGAATTGTTCCTCGACCAGACTGTTCTGATGCTTCAACAATAATTTTCTGAAGGCGTTCCATATTTAAATTCTTTTTTTCGCTTCGCTCAGAGATAACAGGCACAATATGTGAAACTCCAAGCTCAGTCGCCTTCTGTGCAATCCATTCGAAGTTATCTTTCTTCACAACCGACGCAAAGAGATATGTTTCATTGCGTGTAACGACAGTGTTTTGTTTTACTTCGACTACTGTGAATGAAACAGTATCTTTTTCATAACCTGTGATGACAGAAATGAAATCAAAGCCGGAACCATCGAAGAGTATTATCTTGTCACCCGTCACTAACCGAAAAACATTCTTCAATTGATTGACGAGAGGTGCATGGGTAATAAGCGTTGATTTCTGATCAAGCGTCACTTCACAAAAAAATCGGTTCAACCGCATGAAAAAAGTATACACCTTAAAAATTTTCATGGAAGTTGCCAAATGTGAAACATGAGGTATGATGACGCTATTAAGAATATAATCGAGAATTTTTAAAGAACTTCTCATAAAAACATGCTTATACCAACAGTAATCGAAAAGACAAATATGGGCGAGAGAGCCTATGATATTTATTCACGCCTTCTTAAGGAAAGTATCATTTTCCTTACAGGACCGATTGATGACCATGTAGCAAACATTGTTGTCGCTCAGCTCCTCTTCCTTCAGGCCGAGGATCCGAAGAAAGATATTACACTTTATATAAACTCTCCAGGAGGGTCTGTAACAGCCGGACTTGCAATCATCGATACGATGAACAATATAAAGAACGATGTTTCAACAGTCTGCGTCGGAGTAGCAGCTTCAATGGGAGCACTCATCCTTTCTGCCGGAAAAAAGGGTAAGCGTTATGCCCTTCCAAACGCGGAGGTCATGATCCATCAGCCATTAGGAGGCGTTGAGGGACAAGCTTCAGATATCGAGATTAGTGCACGACATATCCTCAAAACTCGTGAGAATATGAACAAAATGCTTGCAAAGAACACGGGCCAGACTCTTGCGAAAATCGAGAAGGATGTAGACCGAAATTTCTTCATGGATTCAGAGGAATCTAAGAAATACGGCATCATCGACAAGGTTCTTTAATTATGATACAGTTGGGGCGTTATAAATTTAATTTTTCGATTCCCTTTAAAGAACCTGAAACTGCCGTGTCACACAAATTATCCCCAAAACTCTATACACCAAGTTAAAAGTCTGCGGAGGCGAATTGATATTCGCATATGTCATTAAAATTAGTAGCGGTATTCCTGAGCATAGCGGGAGTTGCCGGTGTCGCAATCGGCTACTACCTGCGTCTCATCATCTCTCTCGGTAAAAAGGGATCGATGGAGCTCGAAATAAAGGAGATGCTTCTCACCGCAAAAGAGGAAGCAAAAAAGATTACCGCCGAGGCTGATTCAAAATCAAAGAAATTCCTTGAAGAGGCTCGGGTAGAAATCAAAGAAAAAGAAGAGAAAATCCGCCAAGCTGAAGCTCGCCTTATAAAGAAAGAGGATGCAGTAGACAAACGCCAGGCTGATATAGATAAGGAAGTTGAAGTTATCAAAGAAAAGGTTTCTGAAATAAAGGCGATTCGAGAGAAGGCCGAGAAGCTTGAGCAAGACAAGGCCAAGGAACTTGAGAAAGTTTCTGGAATGACGGCTGAGGACGCGCGCAACATACTCATCAAGACAGTTGAAAAGAATTCGGAGCAGGATATGCTTGTTCGCATTCAGAAGCTTGAGCAAAACGGCGAGGAAGTGCTCGAGAAAAAAGCAAAAGAAATCCTTTCAACCTCTATCCAGCGTTTGGCAAACTCAGTAGCATCAGACGTAATGTCGACATCAGTTACGATCCCGAATGATGAGATCAAAGGAAAAATCATTGGAAAGGAGGGGCGAAACATCAAGGCATTCGAAAGAATGACAGGTGTAGAAGTCATCGTTGATGATACTCCCGGAACCATTGTCATCTCTTCATTCGACCCAGTACGACGACATGTCGCACGGGTAGCTCTTGAAGAACTCATCAAAGACGGACGAATCCAGCCAGCAAAGATTGAGAAAGTTGTCGAACAAGCTCACGCAAGTATCAATCAAACCATCAAGGAAAAAGGTGAGCATGCAGCATATGAATGTGGGGTCATTGGTCTTGATCCTCGAATCCTCCTTATATTAGGACGATTACACTTCCGAACGAGCTACGGTCAGAACGTGCTTCAGCACTCTATTGAGATGTCCCACATTGCAGGCATGATTGCATCTGAAATAGATGCAAACGTCGCAGTTGCAAAGGCGGGTGCCCTTCTCCACGATATCGGTAAGGCTCTCGACCATGAGGTTGTAGGCACTCACGTCGAAATCGGACGAAGAATACTCCAGAAGTTCGGTGCAAGCGAAGATATAGTGAAGGCAATGCAGGCTCATCATGAGGAATACCCTTATGAAACAATAGAGTCTCGTATTGTTCAGACGGCAGATGCTATATCTGGAGCTCGCCCTGGTGCACGACATGACAGTATCGAGAACTACCTTAAGAGACTTGGAGACCTCGAAGCTATCTCAAACTCATTCCCAGGCGTCGAGAAGTCATATGCCCTTCAGGCAGGACGTGAAATACGAATATTCGTAACACCAGAGAAAGTCACAGATCTCGAAGCAAAGAACATGGCACGAGAAATAGCGCTTAAAATAGAAAAGGATCTCAAATACCCAGGAGAAATCAAAGTTACTATCATCAGAGAGACACGAGTCATTGATTTCGCAAGATAATCAAAAGTTACATCAAACAAAAAAGCCCCACAAATCGGGGCTTTTTTGCTACTTAGACATTTAAGTCTATTTTGAAAGATGCTTTGAGAGGAAACCTGCCATTTTCATCATGTGAACTGTTGGCTGGTTATCAAAAATCTTCTTGAGAGCTTCGTCGTTATTGATGATTCTCTTATCCTTCGCATCCTGAAGGTTATTTCCCTTAATGTATACCCAGAGTGCCTTAACTACCTCTGATCGAGCCATAGGACCCTTTCCTACTACTGCTTCAAGGTCTGCACTGAGCTTCATTGGTTGCATAAATGCTGAATTCTCTTTTGCCATGATATTTTGAATTATGTTACTTCGACTTTAATAATATAGACATAATGCTACCATTTACGACGAATTAGCACCACTGGCAATGTCTACTTTGCTAAAACAACGATTATGTTGCTTAATTTAGGCCCTATTGCTTAAAGAATGGCTTATTATATAATTATCACGTGGTTAGAAACAATTATCAGAAAAATAATTAATAGAAATAATTATGAACAAAGCAGGAATTGTAGACGCAGTACATGCGATCCTCGGAGGAACAAAGGTTCAGGCAGAACAAGCAGTTGAGACAGTGATGAACTCTATCGTCAACTCTCTCAAGAAGGGAGACGAAGTTTCAATTGCAGGCCTTGGAATCTTCTCAGTAAAGCAGCGAGCAGCACGAGAAGCTCGAAATCCGCGAACTGGAGAAGCTATCAAGGTTCCAGCTATGAAGGTTCCTAAGTTCCGAGCCGCTAAGGCTTTGAAGGACGCTGTAAAATAGCAGTCCCTATAATAAGAACTCGCTCGAGATCTTATTGAACAAAATACCGCCTTAGGGTGGTTTTTGTTTTGCCAGGCCAAAGTAATGCTATAATTCCTGCAATGGAATTCTTTTTGAAACCCGACAATCTTATTGTTACAATAAGTAGCCTCTCTTATCTCCTCTCGGGCATTCTCATTTTCAGGGCCAATCCATTTATCAGTCTTGGGCTAATACTAATGACATGCATTGCATTCCTACACCATTCTTTTCCTGATAGTTTCTATATAAGGATTCTCGATTGGATTTCTGCACTAGTACTCATTACAGTACTTTTTAATCTTGCGCACACAACACAACAAACCGGAGTCTTTTTAGCAGTAGGGGTGCTCATACTCTTCCTGGTATGGCTCACGTCCTTTATTGCTTTTAGAAATGAATATTTCCTGATTTACAATATTTCGCACGCTGCTTGGCACATTCTTTCGGCGATCTTTATTTTTCTACTTACAACGAAATTCTTTACGCCTTAACTCCTTCTTTTCCCAAAAATCCTTAGCAAACTTAGAAATAGATTTATAAAATCGAGATAGAGGGTAAGAGCACCCATAATTGCTTCTTTCTTGTCGTCCTCTGTCCCCTCGTTGCCGATAATATTCATCATCTTTATTTTCTGCGTATCCCAAGCTGTGAGTCCGACAAATATTACAACCGAGAGATTTGCGATAATAAAGAAAGCCGTATCGTTCATGAAGAAAAGATTGACCAGTGAAGCGATGACGATTCCGATCAAGGCCATAAAACAAAGGTTACCGACTGAGGTAAGATCTTTCTTTGTAACGAATCCATAGATGCTGATGCAAGCAAACATACCGGCGCTTATAAGGAAAACTATGGCAATTGAGCTGAATTCGTAGACAAGAAATATAACTGAGAATGTCAGGCCATTCAAAAGCGAATAAAGGAGAAATACAACTTGAGCAGTTAGGGCTGAAAATTTCTTAACCGCAACCGAAAGATATGCCACAGCTAGAAGCTGAGCAATAAGTAAACCAATGAAGACAAATTTATTTCCAATAATAAGGGCAAGGAGACTTGATGATGAAACAACAACAGCTGAAGTTAGAGCCGTAACGCCAAGACCGGCCGCCATCCAAAGATAGACCTTATGAATAAAACCAAGCATTTCCTTTTTGACAGCTTCTGCATTCAATATCTGGGCTGTTGATGCCGTGTTATTTATTTCATCCATTTTATTATTTTCTGTGCGGGACGGGAGAATCGAACTCCCACCAAAAGTTTGGAAAACTTCTATTCTACCATTAAACTAGTCCCGCAATTCCCTTCCTGAGCACGAAACCTATACTACCAGAAATCCTAATTTTTGCCACTATCCTGCACTGTTGCAACATGGTCATGTTCAACAGTATCCTTTATCTCATCAACTTCTTTTTTTATTTCGCTAAGTGCCGCCTTGATCTCGCCAAGTGTCGCCTCTTCTTCCTTTACCTCCTTTTCTGTTTTCTCATAGATCTTCTTCTGCTGTTTCAGCCCGGAAATGAGGATTGTATCTCCAATAAAGTATGACACGAAAAGGCCAGTTGAAAGCAAAATTACAACAACAATAATCATATTCACTGGTTCATAAAATAGAAAGCCGATAACACCTCCCTTTGCCTGAAGCATGTCTGCAGTATTCCAAACAGCTCTCCAGAACAGAACGATTGCTACTCCACCAATGAATGTATAGATAATAGGAAACTTACTTAATCTTCCGCGTGTACGATCCTCCAATTTATCAAAATAATTTATAGTTTTCTTGAACATGGGTTTCAGTATATCATTCCTTAGGGTCAAAAATCGATAGCCTTACATTTTGCCCTGCAATAATCTTTGAGATTCTTTTGCCGCCATAAATGGACGGTAAAATACCAATACCATTGCAGCCAAGATTATAAAGCAAAACCTTATTTTTTGGTTCGCTTCCTATCACGCGTACTCGGTTTGGTGTATATCCCATAAGACCGTGCCAGGTGAATTCATAATTTATTTTTTTATCTGTGTCTTTGTTGTGTGTGCGTCGAATGAATGCATCGATGTCTTGATGCATCTTCTCAGGATAATCGTAATCATAGATATACTCTTGCCTATCCTCGATAGCAATCTCTGGCCCACCCACACAGACAAGATTATGTTTCTCGTCTCCGTCTCCATGTGGACGGCGGGTTAAGTAAAAATACGGATCGTCTTGGGATGGGTCGCTGTCATCGATAAAGTAAGCAAGTGCTGTTGGCGGCTTCACTGTGTTCTCAAGATATCCTGACATGTACCCAACCCTTCCCATAACTGTATGATGAAATTTTTTGTCAATTGCAAGTCCTCCATCATTAAATATTTCA
>JAUPUH010000040.1 GCA_030917665.1 Patescibacteria group bacterium
AAGAAATAAATGATGGCGTGTGACCAAGGATTTATAAGGAATGAAGATACTGATGTTGCAATATTTGCCACAGTTACGTTCGCTGAACCAGAAAGGAAGTTTGCAATAATTTGAGGAAATAGAAGAATTGAGAGGGCGAAAATGATTGGAATAACTCCAGCTTGGTTGAGTCGAAGTGGGAGGTATGTTGAAACGCCTCCGTAAACCTTATTGCCCCTTACCTGCTTTGCATATGTGACAGGAACCGAACGCTCCGCCTCTGTAACGGCCACGACTCCGATTATGACAAGTAGCGCGATTGCAAGTGAGAGAAGGTAAAGAGGAAGCTGTGCTGTGTCAAACGCAGCAATGAACTGGAACACGCTCTGTGGAAGTGCTGCAACGATACCTGCAAAGATGATAAGAGAAACTCCGTTACCGATACCGAATTCTGAGATAAGTTCTCCAATCCACATAAGAAGAAGTGATCCTGCTGTTATAACAAGAACGTTCACGAGAAATTCCATGCCTGTAAAGCTCGGGATAACGTTCTGGCTCTGGAAAAGCTTAATAAATGCGAATGACTGAAGGAGTGCGAGCGGAACTGAAAGATATCGTGAGTACTGTGAAAGTTTCTGTCGTCCAGCCTCACCCTCTTCCTGCATCATTGCTTTCATGCTTGGGATCATCATCGTAAGGAGCTGCATGATGATAGAACCTGTAATGTAAGGTCCTACTCCGAGCATTACGATAGAGAGGCGTGAAATACCTCCTCCTGAAAATATATCGAGAAGTCCGAGAAACTGGTTTCCTGCAAGGAGACGTTCAAGGCTCGCGAGATCAATACCTGGAATCGGAATAGCTGAAAGT
This sequence comes from Patescibacteria group bacterium, assembly GCA_030917665.1. Classification (GTDB taxonomy): domain Bacteria; phylum Patescibacteriota; class Minisyncoccia; order Phycocordibacterales; family PALSA-1337; genus CAIOGI01. Next base: position 850 of record JAUPUH010000040.1, read on the forward strand.
AAACGAAAAACAACAAGTGCACCGATTGTAAATGCGATACGCTTGCGTAGTGTCGGATCCCGAAGAACTATGGTTACTTTTTCGAGAAATTTTTTCATGTAAATTTAAATCTTAACTGAACCCCCTGCCTTTTCAACCTTCACCTGTGCCTGCTTTGAGATGATGCACTTTTCGATTGTGAATTTCTTTGTAAGTTCACCTGTCCCCAATATCTTTACCTGAGGTATTCTACCATCCTGAGTTGAAATAGTCCTTTTTTCGATAAGTGTTGCAGGAGAGATAATTGCGCCTGATTCAAAAACCGCCTCTATAGCATCGAGATTCACAACAACCGGCTTCTCGTTTGGAGACTTGTTCTGGTTTACACCTCGTCCTCGAAGCTTGGGAATTCGCTTAATGAAGTCTCGAAGTTCTGGGCGTGACTTGTGTCCCGCTCGAGCTGTCTGACCCTTGCCTCCTCGGCCAGAAGTCTTACCTCGCTTGCCTCCTCGGCCTACGAGCATAGTCTTCTTATTCTTTGTTTTTGGAATTAGGTTATGGTGTTGCATGAAAGTAGTATTATTTGATTGTTCGAGGATGCTTTGATAATTGTGAAAGCGCTCGTACAGCTACTCTTGCAATATTGAGCTTGTTCTTGCTTCCTGACATGAGCTTTGCGCAAACGTCTTTGATTCCAGCAAGCTCGATAACATTTCGTACAGAGCTTCCTGCGACAACTCCTCGTCCTCGTGCTGGCATAATCATGACTCGTGCACTTGAGTATTTTGCTTCAACCATGTGCGGAATCGTCATTGCTGGAGAAAGAGTAACCTTGATCATGTTCTTCTTTGCGTTTCGTGTAGCCTTATCGATAGCAAGTGAAGTATCTCCTGCCTTTCCAAGTCCAACACCAACTCGTCCCTTCTTGTCTCCTGAAACAACAGCAACAGAGAATGTAAATCGTCGTCCTCCTGAAGCAACTCGAGTCACTCGTCGGATAGCGATAATCTTCGTATCAAACTCAGGCTTTACTCGCTCCTGTCCTGGTCGCTGTGGACGTCGTGCACCGCCTCGTGGAGGTCGAGAATCCCTAAAAGGAGGTCGTGCTGCAGGCGCAACAGGTGAAGCTGCTGGGGCTGATGCCGGAGCTACTGGAGTTGTCTGTTCAGTTGTCTTATTCTCTGTTTCCATAATGGTATTAATACTATATTAAAAATTCAATCCGCCCTCTCGCGCTGCGTCTGCGATTGCCTTTATCTTTCCTGTGTAAAGGTAACCTCCTCGATCGAAAACGACCTTATCGATTTTGAGTGTCTTTGCCTTCTTTGCAATTTCGATTCCGACCTCCTTCGCCTTTTCAGCAGGAGTCTTTGCCTTTCCGTCAATTGAAGAGAAAGCTGCAAGAGTGTGCCCCTTTGTATCATCAATGATCTGTGCAGAAATATACTTGTGAGACTTAAAAACAGAAAGTCGAGGTCGCTCTGAAGTACCGCTCAATGTTGAGCGAATTCTCTTGTGTCGGCGAGCGATCTTCATTTGTTTTTGTTTGCTTGTATTCATGGAAGTTATTTATTATACAGACTTCTTACCTTGCTTTCGGCGGATAACCTCATCGCTATATCGAATTCCCTTACCCTTGTATGGCTCAGGCTTCTTCAATGACCGCACCTGTGCGACAAACTGTCCAACCTTCTCAGTATCCATTCCAGAAACGGTGATAACATTCTTTTCAGCTGTTACTTTCAATCCGTCTGGAATAACCCTCATAACTGGATGAGAAAAACCAAGAGAAAGATGGAGCTCCTTACCCTTTACATCAGACTTAAATCCGATTCCCTCTACAATGAGTTTCTTTTCAAATGCTGTATGAACTCCTGCGAGCATATTTCGAATATGAGAAGCGTATGTTCCCCAAAGCGCGAGCACATCGAGTGAATGTCGAACTGGGACAAGAGAAATCTCGTTGTTCTCAACTTTGATTGAAATCTCAGGTCGAAGAGTCTTCTTGAGTTCTCCGAGAGGACCTTTTACAGTCAAAACTCCAGCAGAATAGCTAACATCTGTTTTTTCTGGAATTGCTATTGGTCTTTTTGCGATTCGTGACATAGTAGTTATTTAAAGGTATTACCAAATTTTGAATAGAATCTCTCCGCCGACCTTTGCTTTCTTTGCATCTACATCGAGAAGCACACCCTGTGGTGTAGAAAGAACAACGTTTCCGAATCCGCTCTTGAACATGCGAATGTCCTTTGCCTTCTGATAGATTCTTCGAGATGGCTTAGAAATTCGATCAATACCATGAACTCGTGGCTGATTTCCAACATACACAAGATTAATCTCAAGAGTCTTTTCGATTTTCTTGCCTTTTGTTTCAATAGCTGAAATATATCCTCCCTTCATAAGAGTGTGGGCGATATTTTCCTTAAGAGCTGAGTAAGGGACAGAAATAGAAGCCTTGCCAGCGTCGCTTGCGTTCTTGATTCGTACAATAAAATCTGCGATAGGGTCTGTTACCATGATGATTTTTTAATGCCAGGAATAACACCTTCGTTAGCGAACTCTCGGAAACAGATACGGCAGAGATCAAAGTCTCTCATATATCCGTTCTTTCGACCGCATCGGAAACAACGTCGAACCACCCGAGACTTAAACTTCGGAGCTTTCTGAGATCGCTTGATTGTTGATGTTTTTGCCATATTTTAAATGAAAACTGGATTGGTTAGCTTTTCCTGCCTCTGGCTTTATTCCAGGGGCCGATGTGCTTCCAATCGCTTAAATTCTGTTCAAATTTGAAGTTCTCCTATCCTAACAAATCCGTCCTAATCCGTCAATTTTTCTATCGCTTCTTCTTAACCTCCTCCTTCTTGAAAGGAAATCCAAGGTATTCGAGGAAGGCAAGTGTCTGCTCCTTCTCTTTTGATGTTGTAACGATTGTCATTCCAAATCCGAATACATCCTTCAAATCCTCATCTGAAGTTTCAGGGAAAATAGTATGTTCCTTGATGCCAAGAGTATAGTTCCCCATCTGGTCGACTGCAGTCTTTGAAATCCCTCGGAAGTCCTTTGTTCGAGGAAGTGCAATGTGAACAAGTTTATCGATAAAATCACACATTCGCTTTCCACGAAGAGTTATCTGGTATCCAACAAGGTCGCCTGCTCGCACCTTAAATGATGCGATAGACTTCTTGCTTGATCGTGGAGCTGGCTTTTGACCAGTTATCTTTGTAAGACGATCAGCAATAAGCTCAATCTTCTTCTTGTCCTTTACTGAACCTGTACCTGTGCTAATAACAAGCTTTGTAAGGGTTGGGGCTTGCATTGGATTCTTGTAGCCAAATTTTTCCTTGAGAGCCTTGAAAGACTCCTTGTTCAGTTCGTATGTATTTTTCGCTGTATGTGTGTATTTCATGTTTTTTCTCTATTTTGCAGCTTTCTTTGCTGGTTTCTTCTTTGCCTCAGATACAAGAGCAACGTTTGAAACATCAATTGATCCGTTCACTTCGATAACCTGACCCTTTGATCCCTGCTTTCGAGATCGCTGGTTCTTCTTGAACATATTGATGCCAGAAACGACAACACGATTCTCCTGAGGCATAGCCTTAATAACCTTTCCGGTCTTGCCCTTGTCCTTTCCTGCGAGCACTATTACATTGTCGTCCTTTTTGATTTTCATGGTATGGGTATTATTAAAACTATACAATTTCAGGCGCTCGTGAAGCTATCGTCTGAAAACCTCGTTCTGCAAGTTCTCGTGGAATAGGACCGAAGATACGTCCTGCAATAGGTTCCTTTTTCCCTTTTTCAAGGATAACAACTGCATTTTCATCGAATCGGATATAAGAACCGTCCTTTCGTCGATATGCTTTCACCTGTCGAACGACAACACCCTGGAGTACATCCTTCTTCTTGATAGCCTTTCGAGGTTCTGCTTTCTGTACAGAAAGGATGACAAGGTCACCGATCTCAGCGTAGCGCTTCTTTGAGCTTCCGAGCACTTTGAAGATACGGCCGATCTTTGCTCCGCAATTGTCTGTTATTCGTACTATTGAACGAGGTTGAATCATGGTAGTTTATATAAATTATGCGATGACTTTGAATGACTTGTCCTTAGACATAGGTCGGCATGACTCGATCGTCACCTTATCCCCTATCTTCTTCGTGTTTCCAGCATCATGAACCTTGTACTTCTTGTGTGAAGTAACATATTTCTGATACTTTTCGTTCTTTACGAAACGACCGACTCGAACAACGATGGTGTCCTTCATCTTGTCAGAAACCACGATACCAGAAAGTGTCTTTCTCTGGACCTTTACTTCGTTATTCTTTTGTACGGTTTTCTTTTCCATGTTTGTTTATTATGCTTTTGGGGCTTTTGCTCTAAGTGACATCTCTGTCATGATTCGAGCGATATCTTTCTTTGTTGTCTTGCCGATCTTTACATTCTTCGTCTTGCTACCAGCTGATCCGAATCGAAAATGTCGGAGAGCTTCTCGCTTTTCAGCTATAAGCTTCTTCAAATCCTGTTCAGTTTTGTTCTTGTATTCCTTCATATATTTAAATTACATCATGTTTCGGCTTACGACCTTGGTCTTTACCGAGATCTTCGTTCCCGCCTTTCGGAGGGCCTCTTGAGCTACCTTATCATCAACTCCGTCAATTTCAAAGAGGATTCGTCCTGCTTTGACCTGCGCGACGAAACCGACTGGATCTCCCTTACCCTTTCCGAGCTTAACTTCTGGAGGTTTCTGTGTAAATGGTCGATCAGGGAAAATACGGACCCAAACCTTTCCAGACTTTGTAGCGTATCGTGCCATAACCTTTCGCGCAGCCTCAATCTCGTTTGAAGTAAGTCGAGCATACTTCATAGCCTTAAGACCGTATGAACCGAATGAGAGTTTTACTCCTCGTGTCTCAACGCCGCTCGCAAGCTTCTTTGCGTTTGTTCGGCCTGTGTGCCACTTTCTGAATTTTACTTTTTTAGGAAATAACATGGTGGTTTATTATTGATTTGCAGGCTTAATCGCTTTGAGATCTTTTTCGAAGATCTGACCCTTATAGATCCAAACCTTGATTCCGATATCTCCGTATGTCATGTGAGCCTTCTCACGTGCGAAGTCGATATCAGCTCGAAGTGTCTGAAGAGGAATCTGTCCCTTCTTTAGATCTTCTCGGCGTGCCATTTCAGCACCTCCAAGTCGTCCTGAAAGCTTGATCTTCGCCCCCTTTACTTCCTTGCTTGCAAGAACCTTCTCAAGAGTCTGCTTAAGAACTCGTCGGAAAGGAAGTCGCTTCTCGAGACCTTCAGCAACCATCATAGCGACAATAGCTGCATTAGATTCAGGATTTCTGACCTCTTCGATATCAAGCTTAAGTTCCTGTCCAGCAAGGTCGATTCCCTTCTTCTTAAGAAGAGCAAGTATCTTGTCTCGAAGCTTTGTAACTCCATCTCCACTTCGACCAATGATCATACCAGGTCGTGAAGTTCTGATGATTACTCGAAGTGCCTTCTGATTTCGTTCGATCTGAACGTCTGCTAGATAAAAAGTTCGAAGTTCCTTTGTAAGGAAGGCTCGAATAAGTAGGTCAGCTTTGAGAGCTGTTCTGTAGCCTTTGTCACGAGCAATCCAGCGGCTCTTCCAGTCGCGTATGACTCCTAGTCTATGAGAAAATGGGTGTACTGAATGTGACATATAATTATTTTTTGGCTTTTACTGTTTTAACCTTCTTTTCTACAAGCTTCTCTGGTGCCTTTTCTGCTTTTGCAGCCTTCTCAGCTCGTGGAGCAAGCACAATAAGTACATGGCTCATACGCTTGTTGATAGGATATGAATTTCCTCGTGCTCGAGGCATTCGTCGCTTAAGAACCTGTCCCGCATCAACTCGAAGCTCTTTTACGACAAGATTTTCTTTCTCAATTTTAAAATTGTTCTTTGCATTTGCGATTGCTGACATAAGTAAACCATGCAAAGGATCTGCCGCCTTCTTGCTCAAGAAGTTCAGCGTATTGAGAGCATTCTCGACTGATTTACCGCGCACAAGATTTGCTACACTGCGGACCTTTCGTGGAGACTGTCGGTAATTTTTAAGTGATGCGGTAATCATAAATATGTAAATTATTTCTTAGCTGGAGCTGCGACAGCTTCCTTAGCGGACTTTGCAGCTGCGACTTCAGCCTCCTTAGCCTTGATTTCAAGCTCCTTCTGCATCTTTCCTCCGTGTCGAATGAATTTTCGTGTAGGAGAAAATTCTCCAAGTCGGTGTCCAACCATTTCTTCTGTAACAAGGACTTCTACATGCTGTCGTCCGTTATACACACCAAAAATGAATCCGACCATTTCTGGAGAAATCTGGCTTCGTCGATACCACGTCTTAATAACCCCAGTTTCAACTGGTTTCTTTCCGGCAATCTTTTTCAAAAGCCGCTCTTCGACGTATGGTCCTTTATAAAGTGATCGTGACATTGGTTTTTTATACTAATCAATATGATGCATTAAGTCAAGAAATTCCTAGCTATTTACCTCGACATTCTTGTTCTTACCCACTCGACGGCGTGAGACAACGAATACGTTTGAATACTTCTTTGGAGTTCGTGTCTTCTGGCCCTTTCCAGCTGGCTTACCCCATCGAGTCTTGAGTCGTCGGAGACCTCGTCCTGTTCGCTGCTCTCCTCCTCCGTATGGATGATCCACTGGGTTTTGAGCAGAACCTCGAACTGTAGGTCGGATACCGAGCCATCGTGATCGTCCTGCCTTTCCGATATTAACAAGTCGGCTTTCATCGTTTGAAACAGTTCCAATAGTTGCCCATGCGTTGTCATGAACCTTTCGAACTTCTGTTGAAGGAAGCTTAAGGTGAGTATATCCAGCGTCGTTAGCAATAACCTGTGCAAATGATCCAGCTGATCGAACGAGCTTTGATCCACCCTGGGGCTTGATCTCAATATTGTAAACAAAGGTACCTACTGGAATCTTCTTCAAAGGAAGTCGGTTTCCTGTCTCAATAGAAGCTGTTTCAGAGACAATGAATTTATCACCGACCTTCATGCTCTTTGGTACAAGGATGTATCGCTTTTCTCCGTCAGCGTACTGAACAAGTGCGATGAAACCGGTTCGGAAAGGATCGTATTCGATGGTTGTGATCTTGGCAGGAACATTTTTCTTGTCATAAGCAAAATCAACCATTCGGTAAAGTTTCTTGTGTCCTCCTCCCTTGTGACGAACCGTTATTCGTCCGAAGGCATTTCGTCCCATATCACGCTTCATTCCCTTTGTAAGGGCCTTGTGTGGCTCGGAGGCAGTAATATAGTCACGATATGGAATCGTGGTCATATGTCGGCGTGATGGTG
>JAUPUH010000041.1 GCA_030917665.1 Patescibacteria group bacterium
AAGAAATGATAACCTTCGCACCTTTTGAGGTGAAGGCTTTTGCGAGGGCTTTTCCGAGGCCTCGACTCGCACCAGTTATTACAATTACTTTATTTTCCATATTTTTTGAGTATTTTAAAATCCTGATTTAAGACTGTTATTTGTTTACGACTGTATAGTGCCACACTGGGGTGATAGAGCGCAACTATATGAATTGGACCGTACGACGCTTGTGCGCTGTAAATCTTGCCGTGCGCCTTTCCAATCGGTTCAAGCTGAGTATCAAGTCCAAATTTTTTCATAACATAACTCATTGCATGACGCCCAAGTGTCCCAATGACTTTGGGCCGAATAATCTCAATTTGCCGATCTAGAAATTCTCCATATATCCTAATCTCTTTTGGCGACGGGTCTCGGTTTTGAGGCGGGCGATCTTTGACGATACTTGTAATATAAACTTCTTTACGATTGATACCTGTACTTACAAAAAGTTGATCAAGGACTCTCCCTGCAGCTCCACAAAAAGGCAAACCAGTGAGAGCTTCATTTTTTCCTGGTGCCTCACCTATAAGCATTATTTGGGAATAACAACTCCCCTCACCAACAACTGGAAGATAATTATTCTTTACCCGATACTTGTAGAGAGGTGATGTTGAAAGCGCAAGAATTTCATCCTTGATTTTCTTCAACTCACGAACCCTATTCATAAAGCTGGATGTTGTCGTTGTCCTTAAGGGCTCTTTTTGATAGTTCCTTCGGCAAGTATTCAATTCTAATACCTGTATTCTTTTTACAAAAGTCATGTTCCCAACGAGATCCAAAAGAAGACTCCCAACCATGAATAAAATGAACAACCGCTATTCTTCCTGAAGAAAAAAGCGGCTTATAAAAATTCTCTAGAATCGGTATGCAGTGAATCTCATTCTGATTCATCTTTTGCCACATTTGGCATAGATTATCCATTTTTGCTTGGAAAGGAATTTGGCTAAAAATATTAAAACCCTCATCCTTTGAAAGCATTTCGATAATCTTTTCAAATACGTAAAGATTTCCAGGGACAGTTCCCACTCCTCCAGTAGAAATAGGACCGGATACCATATGAATCTCTCCTTCGATCTTTGCGATCACGTTTAAAGCGACTCTCGCAAGCTCCTCGAAGCTCTGCGCTTTTGAGAGGGCTTGTTCGTCTTCGGATGCCCAATGTAAAAAATGTATGCTCATGTAATGCTATTATAGATTTATCTAACTAATTCCGCAAACGCTTTTGATTTCAGAAATAACTTCCTCGCTTTCAGCTGACTTCATGCCAATCTCTTTGAGGATGTGGGGTTCGTTATAAATATCAGTACAAAGCACGACACCTTTTGATAGAAGTACCTTTTTGTGTGCATTTGAAAGCGACGCAAGGCATGTAAAGGGGTGCAAGTGTAGCTCTTCAATAATATCTTGCAGGTTGCCCTTGTGTGGATAGTTCCAACCAAGCATCTTGAGTCCCTGACACTCACCATAGCGTATCGCTTGATCAGTGAACTTTGTGTTTGTTATGAGCCAGCCTTCGCCTAGTTTCCGGACAACGCCTCCATAATTAAACATATTTCCGCGAAGATCATCGAAACGCGCCTTTATATAGAGAGCGACCTTCAAATCAGACTTCATTCCAAGTTCATTATGAAATTTCGCCTCAACCATCATGAGCTTATCCTTGTTCCAAGCGACAACGTCGACTTCATGGGCCACACAAACACCAAGGACAGTCTGGTCAGTTAGAGTTTCATATCCCCAAGCTTGGAAAATCCGAGAGATGAATTTTTCAAATGGAAAACCGTCAGGACCGAGTTCAGAAAGGGCTCGTCTAAGCGAATATTTGACTGCCATCGGCATCGAATGCTTACGGAGAAGCTTGAATGCCCGTGAATATATTTCACTTGTCGGCATTCCATCATACATTTCTCTGCTGACATTATCGATTACGTCCTCAATGATTTGTTCACTGCCTCCAGCATTTCTAAGAGATTCTATGAGTTTACTTTCTTCAAAAAGTTCTTTTGTTCCATCTGCCTTAGTGATGGTTATAAGGTGATTCATGCAGATAGTATACCACCACCAAGACATACTTTGCCATCATAAACAACAAGCGACTGTCCAGGAGAAATAGTATATTGAGATTTAATGAACTCGACAGTGGTTTGGTCAATGAATTTAATTTCCTGCAATTCCTCACGGTACCGTGATCTCGCGAGTAAAATTTTATTCACAGGAACACTGCCCTGATTCCAATTAACATCATCTAAATTAATTTTTGTAATCCCGTTTGGCAACGCCCCATCAGTTTTATTCGCAACAGTAACTGTATTCTTCTCAATGTCTTTTGAAATAACATAATACGGCAAATCATGGGGAGACTTTTTCGTTATAGTAAATCCGTGTCGCTCGCCGATAGTAAAAAAGAAGGCTCCGTCATGTTCCCCAATGATGTTTCCTTTTTCATCGAGTACATCACCCTTTTTTGAATCGATATAGTGAGAAAGAAAATCTTTTATATCAATTTTGCCTATAAAGCAAAGTCCCTGACTATCTTTCTTCTCCGCATTCGGCAAACCAAACTTCTTTGCCAGCTTTCGCACCCCAGGTTTCTCGATGTTTCCCACCGGAAAAAGTGTTCTTGAAAGTTGCTCTTCCGTGAGAGTCCAGAGAAAATATGACTGATCTTTATTTTTATCATCTCCTGCAACAAGTTTTCCGTCTTCTATCTGAGCATAGTGTCCTGTCGCTACAAAGTCAGCGCCTTGTTTCATGGCCCAATTGAAAAACCCGCCAAACTTTACGTAACGGTTACACATCACATCAGGATTTGGAGTTCTTCCAACCTTGTACTCGCGAATCATGTAGTCCACAACCCCCTCCTTATACTCCTTTTCAAGATCCAACGTTACAAAAGGTATATCAAGCTTAGCGGCAACACGCATGGCGTCGAGTCGATCTTCTTTCCAAGTACAAGTAATCCAATCAGGCTGCCAAACCTTAATAAACACCCCTACGACGTCGTAACCGGCTTTTTTGAGTAAAGCAGCAGAGACGGAGCTATCCACTCCGCCTGACATGCCCATATAGACTTTTTTCCTATTTCCTGACATAACTCGAGTATAGGCTACTCAAGCATTTATTTCAAATAAGTATTTTTGTTCACGAGATGCCCGTCATATGTTGAAGCATATCGCATGGTTCCGTCCTTTCCAGTAAGATAAAACCAGTAGGGTGTTTCGATCGGTGTTACTGTATCGAGAACCGTAGCTAGACTTGGGTTTGAAATCGGTGCAATCGGCAAACCTTTATTCGTGTACGTGTTGTAAGGCGAATCAACTTTCAGGTCATCATACGTGAATCCTCCCGCTTTTCCTGTGGTGTAATAAAACGGCGCATCAACTTGGAGTGGCATCCCTTTCGCGATTCTTTTCCAGAGTATACCGGCTATTATCTTTCGTGACTCATCTGCATATGCTTCTTTTTCAACAAGTGAGGCCATAATAATAATTTCATTAAGAGGCTTCTTAAAAGCGATCACTTCCTTCTCAATCGTTGTGATTTTGTCATTGAAATTCTCTCTCATGGTTCTGATGATTTCCTCCGGCTTAGCATTTGCAAGAAAATAATAGGTATCTGGGTAAAGATAGCCCTCGTATTCGCGTGCCAACGAAACAAATCGTGGTGCATTAAAATCAGAAAGATTCTTAAGGAAAATAAATGCCATATCATAGACATTTGTTCCCTCTGGAATCACAATGCGCACCTTAGGCTGGCCTTGATGTCCCTTTGCCATTCTGTATGCAATTGAAAAAAGGTTTTGTTTTTCTGCAAACCGATAATCACCCGCGTATATACCGCGGTTTTTCGAAAGGATTATCGTCGATAGTTTAAAGAAAAATTTTGAAGAAATTGCATTTTTCTCATAGAGATCATCAGCGGCACTTGATATGGTATCACCCTTCTGAACATGTATATCAAATCTTTCTTGCGGAAAATCCTTTGGCGGTTGTGAAATAACAACAAGAGTAAGAACACCAAGCGCCACAACGATAAAGCTGACATTTTTCTTCCAGTGTCTGGAAAATGATCTGTTAAAGTTTCGCATGGGTTAGATTGGAAGATTTGATGGTGCCTGACTCTTTTTTGAAGCGATACGTGGAAGATTTGGAGTCTGAGCGACTTGACCAGGCAAATGGTAGATAGTCGCAAGTTCCTCAACATTTAGCACGAGTGGCTTTCCAATCTCCGGTTTATAAAAGAAAGATCTTCTCTTGAATGCTTCGAGACCCTTTCTCTTCTCCCTTCTCTTACGAATGTTATTGTAGTCTTGCCATGGATAGTCGAAGCCGTCGAGCCAATTGGTTACACCAAAGCTGTTTAGGTGTGGTGAAGCAAAGGCACGTAAAAGTGATCTCTGAGCAGTTATGTTTGTTCCATTAAAGAAATCCTTCTTCCCCATATAAATTGAACGCATTCCAACATCGAAGGCAATTTTAGAAATACTTCGTTCCAACGCTGAAATTCGTTCCTGCTGACCCTTCGTAGGATTTGGAAATTTAGCGACAGTTGGATCACTGCCTGGCGGCATCGCTTCCTTTCTAATTTTTTCAATCTCCTTCTTCGCCTGCTCCTTCCATTTATCAGTCTTACCAAACCATGTCCCCATTTTTCTTTGTTCACCTTTATGCGCGCGTATAATTATTTGGAACCAGCACTGCTGATTTGCTCCAATTGAACCCATAAATTCGATTACAGAGTTCAATGGGTCAACCTTATTTTCCTCATCTACTATTTCTCGTTCAATTCCATAATCAACATATGTCTTGATTGGGTACGGGTCAGGAGTGGAAAGCTCATAATCAATGACATAAAGATCCATTTCTTTCGGATCGTAATGGACTGATTTTGTGTAATCAGGAATTTCATGAATCTCAATGTTTGGATATTGTGCATAAAGACTACTTTCAATAAGTCCCTTGTACTTCTTTTGTGTGTATATTACAAACTTTACCTTGCCCTCTATAGAAATAATTTCAAATGAAAAATGGGCTCGAAGCTTACCATCCCACCAGCGGTCAATAAAGGTAGTTTCACCCCCAGTCTGTCTTAATGACATAAAAAACGTCTCCATCGCTAGAGGCGACTTCGTTATCTCTTGTGGGAGCTTAATATCAAGAAGTATCCACTCCTGCTTATAAAGAAAACGTGAGCGGACATACAAGAGCCAAGTCCTCCAAAAAGTGTACATCAGAAAGAAAGGAAACCAGAAAAATGACGAAGCGAGTATAAAAGCAAACACATCACTGAAGAGTTTGAGGTATTCAGCTCCAAGTGCTGGAGCAAAAAATGCGACGCAAAGTGCTGGGATGATTATGGCGCTTAGCCAGAGAGGTGAATAAATTACTACTTTCTCAAACATATGCAAATAATTATAGCATATGGTCAAAAATTGTTTAATAAGAAAAAGACCGGCTGACCGGTCCTTTTCTCTTTTATGCTGTTGCTTTTGATTCAGCTACATCGTACTTTCCGTCCTTTGTTTTTTTGAAGAATCTTTGGTTTTGGAGATTGACCATGATTGTATTCTCTTTGACGTATCGTTCCTTCAAAACCTTATCGATGATATCCTCTTTCGTAAGTGGACCATTCTTTTCGATTATGTTTTTTATAACATCCTTAACGACTCCAGACATATAGCCCCACTCTCGAAGCGCATAAAGCCCTCGTCCTACGAGCACAAAACGCTTGTCCTTGATAAGTTCGTTGTGAGTTGTCGCAACGTGAGCCTTTTTCTTGAATACCTGAGTGATCTGCTTCGCTACTTCTTTGAAGTGGATAGGAGATCCATGCTTTCGGATGACAAGAAATGCGTAATCTCGCATGCCCTTTGTCTTAACGTTTGGAGAGTGAGCAACGCCCCATTCACCAATCGCATTCTTTCCAAGTGACTTTGAAAGAGAGAGCCATCGCTTGATGATCTCTTGATTTTTGTACTTTTCTGAGACAAGTTCAAGATGGCTGAGGAATTTGCCGACAATTTCTGATTCAGGAAGAAGGTCATCATCTGAAAGACCACTGTAAAGTTTTCGCAAAGAATCCTCAACTTGCTTGGCAAGTTCTTCATTTACATGCCATCGATGCTTGAATTCATCATCTTCTTTTCGCTTCTTGAATATATCTCCAATGACAAGAATAAAGTGAATGTTGTTTTGGAGAGATTTATCCTTTGCGACATGACCAAGAAAATCATCCTCAACTACTATTCCACCGAGGCTGTGAAGTAGATCTTCAAGCTCGCTGAAGGCTGTTTTTTCAGATTTATATGCATCAGACTTTCTGATGTTTGCGAGAGCGTAATTTTCAATCTGTCGAACACGCTCACGTGTAATGCCATACAATTTTCCGATTGCATCGAGGGTCATCTTTTCAGTGTCCTTTCCGAGTCCGTATCTTTTGACAAGGACTTCGCGAGCACGGTCAGGTAGAGCTGAAAGAAGGCGTTTCGTTGTCTGTTTTGGTTTGAATTGCACGGTAGCCATACAATGTTTGTTATTTATGTATATTGATACTACATTACCATTAATACAATGTCAATAGAATGGCTAAATAAGGCTATCCGACCACTATATTGATAAGTTTATTCTTGATAATAATCACCTTTTTAACACTCAAATCCTTGGTCCATTTCGCTATTTCAGGCTTATCTAGAGCCATTTTTTCGACAGTTGCATCATCAGTATAGACAGCACATTCGATAGTACCTCTCATCTTACCGTTCACCTGAACTGTCATTGTAACTGTAGATTCTGTGAGTTTTTTTGGATCAAACATAGGCCAAACACTCGCATGTACAGATGTCTTGTTGCCAAGATGAGCCCAAAGCTCTTCGCTTACATGCGGAGCGAACGGCGCCAAAAGTTGAACGAGGATTTCGTAATGCCCTCTTGAAATTTTCTCTGATTTTTCGAAGTCATTTACCGCGATCATCATTGCGCTAATAGCTGTATTGAATTTCATTTCTTCAATATCCTCAGAGACTTTTTTTATTGTCTTGTGTACCACTACTTCTAATTTTTCATCTGCAGTCGTCCCAATCTTTTCTTGGAGTTTCCATATTCGTTCAATGAATCTTCGGGACCCTGCGATAGTATTCGTATCCCATGCTATAGCTTGGTCAAAGGGACCCATAAACATTTCGTGAATGCGAAGAGCATCTGCACCAACCGTTTTTATGATGCTATCGGGGTTAATGACATTACCTTTTGATTTTGACATCTTCTCACCTCCTTCCGCGAGAATGAGTCCGTGAGATGTTCTCTTTTTATATGGCTCGCTTGTGGGAACGAGGCCAAGATCAAACAAGAATTTATGCCAGAATCGAGAATACAGAAGGTGGAGCGTCGTATGTTCCATTCCCCCGTTATACCAATCGACAGGAGTCCAGTACTTAAGATTCTTTGCATCAGCGAATACTTTTTTATTGCTTGGATCAGCGTAGCGGAGATAGTACCAACTTGAACCTGCCCAGTTCGGCATGGTATCAGTTTCTCTTTTTGCAGTACCTTTGCATGTGGGACACTTCGTATTCACCCACTTCTCAATTGCAGCAAGAGGACTTTCGCCATTTTCTGTTGGGGCATAGTTTTTAACCTTAGGTAACTCCACTGGAAGATTTTTTTCTGGAATAGGTACGATGCCGCACTTTATACAATGAACGACAGGTATCGGTTCACCCCAGTAACGCTGACGTGAGAATATCCAATCTCGAAGCTTGAATTTCGTCACCCACTGACCACCAGCGAACTGGGTAATCTCTTTTTTGATTGACTCAGAATCTTTGCCGCTGAATTCACTAGAATTCACAAGTTTCCCAAAACCAGAATAAAGGGTTTTGGAATTGCCTTCTAGATAATTCCAAACAAGACGTTGGTTTTCATATGTAAGAAATGGGCCCACTTCTTTTTCATCAATCCACATAAGATCGTGCTTACCTTGTTCTTCAGGTGAAACTCCAATCTTCTCCTCATTCTCTAACTCAAAAAGGATTCCACGGGCTTTCATGTATCGATTTTCGTTTTTATGCTTTGCAAAAAACGCTGAGTGGACCTGCCAAGCACTACCTGGCATATTAATATGTTTAAGATTTTTGTATCCACTTTCTTCAAGAACTTCTCTTCGTGCGGCGTCTACGATATCCTCTCCTTTCTCCATTCCTCCCGTGACAAAACTTTGCCAATTGTGCTCCTTCCACTTAATAACAAGAAATTTATTTGTTTTCGGATTCTTGACGATTGCATGTATGATTTCTCGTTCTACCAAGGGCAGGTCTTTCCGCAGTGCTAGATCAGTTGTGTTTTCAAAATATGGAGCGATTACTTGCTTTACATCCAAACTATACCTCTTCGCAAATTCAAAATCCCGCTCATCGTGCGCTGGAACTGCCATAACCGCCCCTGTTCCATAATCAGCAAGAACATAGTCCGCGATCCATATCGGAACCTCTTCATTGTTTACGGGATTAATTGCTCGTATACCTTTAAGTTCAACACCTGTTTTTGCGGTCTTAGCATTCGTTCTCTCTTCATCATCTTTTTCTCTGACTGTTTTAATATACTGTGCGACCTCAATTGTGTTGTCAGCTTTGTTAATGAATTCATCAATTAATGTATGCCCAGGTGCAAGGACCACATAAGTAACCCCAAAAAGCGTGTCTGGTCGGGTGGTATATACCTTTATTTTCTTTTCGCTACCTTTAATTGGAAATTCAATTTCAGCACCTTCACTCTTCCCGATCCAATTCCTCTGCTGGATTTTTATTTTTTCAAGAAAATCGGTTTCGTCGAGGTCGTTATCAAGCCTGTCGGCGTATTTCGTAATGGCAAGCATCCATTGCTCCTTTTCTTTCTGCTCTACTTTCGTACCACAACGTTCACAGCAACCATCTATGACCTCCTCGTTAGCAAGCCCGATCAAATCCTTTGGGCACCAGTTAATCGTGAGTTTCTTCTTATAAGCAAGACCTTTCTTTAAAAACTGTAAGAAAATCCACTGCGTCCACTTATAGTATTTCGGATCTGTCGTATTCACTTCTCGTGACCAATCAAAAGAGAATCCGAGAGCTTTAAGCTGACGCCGGAATGTATCTGTATTATTCTTTGTTACAACAGATGGCTGAATGCCAGTTTTGATAGCGTAGTTCTCAGTTGGAAGTCCGAAAGCGTCCCAGCCAATCGGATAGAGCACGTTATAGCCTTCTCGACGTCGCTTTCGCGCAATAATATCCATCGCAGTGTTACTACGAATATGCCCGACATGGAGACCATCACCAGAAGGATATGGAAACTCAATGAGTGCGAAGAACTTTTTCTTCTGAGGATCTTCTTTAACCTTGTTTGGTTTCTTGGACTCCCACACCTTTTGCCACTTCTTCTCTATTTTGTCATGGTCGTACGGGTTCATAAGTAGTGAGTATCATATAACAAAAAACCCGCTCCGTGAAGACGAAGCGGGTCTCGTGAAAACTACATACTTACAGTTTGGCCAGGACATACCATAGTCCTCCGCCAATGATGCAGAGTGATGATCCGAAAATCAGTAACGACGCAAGTTTGCTTTTTGGCACGCACGCAACAAAGAGTGCAACCAAAATGAGGAAACCTGCCAGAAGGACGAGTATGGTCTTGAGTGTCATGATTGATGTGATACCAAAGAACAATGGAATTGCTTTCATTTAAGGAGTTTGTGATGAGGGTTTAACCGAAAAAAGACAAAAGAATTCACATGAATTCCGGAGACTATTATAGCACAAAAGCAAAGCCCTGTCCATCGCTGGAAAGGGCTGAGTGGAATCCGGTCCTGATTCAATTTAAAGTCATGAAATCAAGTAAATCAGTCCTGCAGTAATCGCGATTATGACAATAACCACGAATCCTACAAAAATCTTACTTTGTCCGAGCGGAAGCTTGTAACGGCGTCGCTTTGTACCCTGAGCGCGGGATATTTCATTGGGGAGCATATTGGTTATTTTATAACACAAGTTATGCTTTCTGTCACCCTAAATCTTAAATTCCATCACATCCCCATCCTTCACAATATACTCCTTCCCTTCTGTTCTCAAAAGTCCTTTTTCTCGCGCTGCTCCAAATGATCCAGCTTCAATTAACTTATCCCACTCGATCACTTCGGCTCGGATAAATTTATCCTCAAAGTCACCGTGAATAGCTGTTCCGGCCTTTGGTGCAGTCCAACCTCGTCCAATGGTCCAAGCTCGAGTTTCCTTTTCGCCTGTTGTGAAATAAGTAATTAAATTCAAAAGTTCGTAACCCTTTTTAATAAGGTCATCAATACCGTCATCTTTTGCCCCAAGTCCTTCTCGTAGCTCCTTCTTATCCTTATCATCAATATCCTTGAGCTCGTGTTCGATACCAGCATCTACAATTACCCATTTCGCCTTATTTTCATTAAAAAACTTAATCAAAGCCTGATAACGATCATCATTGAGTTCGTCAAGATTCTTACCTCCCGCTTTCTTATTCAAAATATACATGAATGGCTTCGAGGTAAGAAGATGAAGTGACTTGAGAAAAGGTGCTTCAAATTCATCTGGAACAACTGTAGAAGCAAGCTTACCTGCATCCAGTGCAGTCTTTATCCTCTCCACCAGTCCGTTTTCGATAATCGCTTCCTTTTTTCCAGCCTTAACTTCCTTATTAAGGTTCGCGAGTCGTTTCGTAACCGTCTGAAGATCAGCGAGTATAAGTTCAAGATTGATAACTTCAATATCCTTGAGCGGATTTATTTTCCCATCAACGTGGATAATGTTATCGTCTTCGAAAATTCGCACAACTTCAGCAATAGCATCTGTCTCCCGAATGTTTGTAAGGAATTGGTTTCCAAGACCTTCACCATCAGAAGCACCTTTTACAAGTCCGGCGATATCTACAAATTCGACGACAGCAGGAACAGTCTTTTGTGTCTTTGAAAAATCTGCAAGTTTGTGAAGGCGTTCATCTGGCACCGCAACAACACCGACTGATGGATCGATTGTTGCAAAGGGGTAATTTGCGACAAGGACGCTCTTTTTTGTGAGCGCATTGAAGAGTGTGGACTTGCCTACATTGGGCAATCCGACGATTCCTATGGATAATGACATAAGGTTGATTCTATGCTAATCTGTTCAAGAAATCAATTTTTGCTCCCTTCCCCCTATGAGAATAATCCTGTTCATCGCATCAATACCCGAGGTGTTTTGTTCAATTCCCGGTTTGAACTTCGCATGTATCTACGCGAAATCATTCCTGGATAACAAGCGTCAAAAAAATAAATAATCCCAATCAATTTTCAGAAGAGCGGCCACAAGCCGTTCTTTCCTTTTATATTTTTTACATGTAAAAGTGTCCCACCAGCTCTCCAAAGCTAGCGGGACACCGTGTTGTGAAAACACCTGTGAACAAAAATCTCGGTAGGGTCCAACCAATCGTAAGGAACGCCGAGATGCCTCCAGTGGGAGGGGGTAATCAAGAAAGGCGTCTCGACCATTCCGTCTGAATGAAAGCTGAAAAACTCGCAATCATACTGAGGAAAAGCCATGAGTTGCCCTGAATCCGAAATACTGCTTGGAAATTGGCTGGCGATCATTACATCTTTCACCGGGTGCCAATCGTTCTCGTTTTTTGCGAATCGTTTGAGCGAAATCGCAATATAGAGTCCTGCACAGACAAACAAAGCAAAGAACACAGTTGTCATAAGCCGTGTTTTATACTACACCTCTTTAATTTATGAGTAAAGACTCTATTTTCCCATCACTTTCTTAAGCTCATCCTGATGTTTAAGCATCACAGCATTCATTGCATCCTGCTGTGCCATTCCTCCTTTTATTTTCTCCTGAGCTTCTTCAGCTATTTTCATAAAGAAATCTGGATTCTTCTCAATCATTGCAAAAATCTGATCTTGTTGCTCTTGGGGAACATTCTTCATCTGCTTTTTGAGCATTGTTTTAAGTAAAAAGTTTTGAAACATGTTTTTATTTTAATTTAGTTCAAAGATTATAACACATCTTGAGTACCCTTCCTGTAAATTGTAAGGGGTACAACGTTCCATGAGGAAAGAACTGAAGTAACGTATTTCCACGCAGAAGCAACCTCTTCAGTGCTCGTAAAAAGTGTCTGATCGCCGATGATCGCATCGTGAAGGACCTTTTCATAGGCATCTGGAAGCACTGAAAGTGACGCAGAATCGCTGTATTTGAATTTAAGCAGTTTCGGTTCAACATCCATTGTGAATCCAGGTGTTTTGACCCAAAAACGAATCTTGATACCCTCATCGGGCTGTATGCGGAAAGTTAGAACATTCTGTCTTTCTTCATTTTTTTCATTCTTAAAATAAATGTCAATTTCAGTTTTTGTATCCGCAAGCGATTTTCCGCTCTCAAGGTAAAAAGGAACATTTTTCCAACGAGGATTGTTGATATATGATTCGATTCTAAAATATGTCTCTGTTTGGGTATATTCTTTCACACCACCTTCAAACTTATATCCCTCATACTGTCCTCGCACTACCCGTGAAGCAATGTTTTTTGATGTTATAGGTTGCAGACGATTAAGCACCTTTGCACGCTCACTACGAATCGTTGCGGCGTCAGTTGCTGCAGGAGGCTCCATTGCAATCAGAGCAAGCATTTGAAGCATGTGGTTCTGTCCCACGTCCTTAAGCGCTCCAATGCCGTCATAGAAGGCACCTCGGCCCTCCACACCGATCTTCTCAAGCAATTTGATGTGGACCTTATCCACATACTTACGATTCCAAAGCGGCTCAAAAAGCGAATTTGAGAATCTAAACGCAAGAATATTCTGTAAAGCTTCTTTTGCAAGGTAATGATCGATTCGAAACACCTGATTTTCATCAAAAAGCTCACCAAGCTTCTTGTCGAGCTTCTTTGCCATCTCGCTGTCGTTTCCAAACGGTTTTTCCACAAGGATACGTGTCCAACCTTCATCACCACCACAAGGAATGGTTAATCCAGAGTTTGAGAGGTGCTGAAAAATCGACTCATACAGTGAAGGCGGGATGGATAGGTGGAAAAGTTTGTTTGAACATTGGTGAAATCCATCATCAATGTTCTTAAGACGTTGTGCAAGTTGTGCATATGATGAAGAAGCATCGAAATTACCTTGTTCATAGTACATATGGTCAATGAAGTGCTTTACTTCTTCTTCCCTGTATTGTCCAGGCCGAATGTTCATATGCTCGCGCACAAACACCCTGAAATCCTCTCGATTGAATGGCTTTCGGGAAAAACCAACGATAGCAAACTTGCTTGGTAGCTGCTTCTTTACATACAGATTCAACAAAGCAGGAAGGAGCTTCCTTCCTGCTAAGTCTCCGGTGATGCCGAAGATAATGAATATTGTAGGTGTGGCTGTAGTTACCCCGTTCATGAGTACCTATGATACCACATTCGCTTTAGATGATGAATGCGACAATGAGAAGCGCAACAATGTTGAGAATCTTGATCATCGGGTTGATTGCAGGACCTGCTGTGTCCTTGTATGGATCTCCAACTGTGTCTCCTGTAACGGCTGCCTTGTGAGCATCTCCACCCTTTCCTCCATGATTTCCCTGTTCAATATGCTTCTTTGCATTGTCCCATGCACCTCCTCCAGATGTCATTGAGATAGCAACGAAAAGTCCTGTAACGATAGAACCTACGAGAAGTCCTCCAAGAGCAATTGGACCGAGAGTAAATCCAACGAGTACTGGTACTACGACTGGGATAAGTGCGGGTACAATCATCTGCTTGATAGCTGCTGATGTCACAATATCCACGCATCGTGCATAGTCAGGCTTTGCAGTTCCAGCCATAATTCCTGGAATTTCTCGGAACTGTCGTCGAACTTCATCAACAACTTGTCCTGCTGCTTTTCCTACTGACTCCATTGAAAGCGCTGCGAAGTAGTATGGAAGAAGACCTCCAATGAAGAGACCGACGATAACAAGAGGATTTCCGAGTTCAAATGAAAGGCCGTTTGCCTTCTGTGTGTACTCAGCGAAAAGCACAAGAGCTGCAAATCCTGCTGAACCGATAGCGTATCCCTTTGTAACTGCCTTTGTTGTATTTCCGACTGCATCAAGAGGATCTGTAATGTCTCGAACCTCCTTTGGAAGATTGGACATCTCTGCAATACCTCCAGCGTTGTCTGTAATAGGTCCGTACGCATCAATAGCAACGATGATTCCCGCCATTGAAAGCATGCTCATTGCTGCGATAGCAATACCGTAGAGGCCTGCGAAGTGGTATGTAAGAAGAATACCGGCAACGATGGTAATAAGAGGCCATGCTGTTGATTTCATTGAGATCGCAAGTCCTTGAATGATGTTTGTTCCGTGTCCTGAGTTTGAAGCGTGCGCGATAGATTGTACAGGCTTGTACTTTGTAGATGTGTAATATTCTGTAATAAGTACGAGGGCTGCTGTCACAAGAAGTCCGACGATTGCGCATCCGAAAAGATCAAGAGTTTCATATCGTCCGTTTCCTGACATCATAAATCGAGTAACGAAGTAGAATGCGATCGCTGAAAGAACTCCAGCAACTGCAAGTCCCTTGTACATTGCTCCCATAATGTTTTGTGACTTTCCGAGCCTTACGAACCATGTTCCGATGATAGATGCGAAGATAGCAACACCTCCGAGAACAAGTGGGTATACAATAGCGCTTGTCATTGCTGATCCAGCTTCGCTAAATGTGACGACTGCAAGCATCATGGCTGCAATTGTTGTAACTGCGTATGTTTCAAAGAGGTCAGCTGCCATACCCGCACAGTCTCCGACATTGTCTCCAACGTTGTCAGCAATAACTCCAGGGTTTCGAGGATCATCCTCAGGAATTCCAGCTTCTACCTTTCCAACAAGGTCTGTTCCTACGTCAGCTGCCTTAGTAAAGATACCTCCTCCGAGTCGAGCAAATACTGAAATAAGGCTTGAACCGAATGCTAATCCGATGAGAGATTCAACATGACCGGTAATTGCGTAAAATCCTGCCACACCGAGAAGTGCAAGTCCTACTACAAGAAGTCCTGTAACTGCTCCTCCGTTGAAAGCGAGTGTAAGTGCTTCACCGAGACCCTTTCGTGCAGCTTCAGCTGTTCGTACGTTTGCACGAACTGAAACGTTCATACCTATATATCCTGCAAGCGCTGAGAATACTGCTCCGACGAGAAAGCCGAGGGCTGTCTCAAGTCCAAGAGTAGGCCAAAGAGCAATAAAAATGATTGCAGCGATGACAGCAATAGTCTTATACTGTCGGTTCAAATAGGCCTTTGCACCTTGCTGAATAGCAAGAGCAATTTCCTGCATCTTTTCATTCCCTGCTGGCTTCTTGAGAATGTTTCTTACCAAAAGGAGTCCGTACCCGATGCCAATAAATGAGCTTACGATCGCAAATATCACTGGAGCATTCATAATTAATGGTTGATTAATCTAATTTATTAATTTTTATAACACGTGTGATAATAACACATTTTCAAAATTTAGCCAGCAAAAACCGCCCTTGGAGGCGGTTTTCCTTGCCTAGCTTGATTATTTAGTTAGACACAAATAAACATTAACTCCGCTAACCTGACTTCCTCCACCTGTAGAATATGCTGCTGGGCAGCCTGCACTTGTCGCAGCACCCCAAACTTGCTGGGCAGCCTGACAAACGAGGTGACCTCCACTTGGAGCACAGGGTACGCTGTATCCGCCCATTACGAGGCCAGCTGGAGTTCCTGCACCACCTCCACCAAGTTTTATGTAGACTGA
>JAUPUH010000042.1 GCA_030917665.1 Patescibacteria group bacterium
GGCCCTTCACATCTAAATATGTAGTTTTTACGGTTGATTCTACATCTTGACTTGGTGCAGAAGGGGCTCGGAATAAGTAGTTAAATGCTGCGTAGCCTACAACTCCTAGCACTATAAGTGTTAGTAATATTTTCTTCATATATAGCCATTCTAACAATTTTGTGTAAGAATGTACAAACCTGGAACCGTGGTGGAGTGGTCTAACATACCTCTTTGCTAAAGAGGCAGGCCCTAACAGGCCTCGAGGGTTCGAATCCCTCCGGTTCCGCAAAATTGTGGTGGTAAATCATTATTGACTAAAAAAAAGAAAAGAGTATAAATAAAGAGTCGTCAATCTGAAACCCCAAACCGAAAGGACTCCTATGAAGACGGTCTTTGCTCTTCTTGAAAAAAATCCTAAACCTCGCTCAGCCAGGAATTTGGTGGATCTTATGGCTCCGCCGTGCCCTGACATTACTCGTTTCGTTCGCTCGCATTATCGTGCGCGCCATCGAAAGGGCAGATAACTCTGGCTGGCAGGGAAGTTACAAGAGAGCGTGGCGACAGTTGAGCCACCTCTTTTTTTATTCTTAAAATTTGCTTATACTATACAAATCATTATGAAAAACGATAAACCATCAAGGATTAATACAGTTGATTTTACAAATCTGCCATTTGGCAAGATTTTTACTGATCATATGGTTATTACACGTTACTCTGACAAGAAATGGTCAGATTCAGAGGTCGTACCTTACGGACCACTTGAACTTATGCCTTCGATTTCAGCACTGCACTACGGTCAAACGGTATTTGAGGGTATGAAGGCTTTTCTTTCAAAGGACGGTAGCTCGACCATATATCGTCCTGACGCACACTCAAAGAGGATTAATAAGTCTCTTGCCCGCCTCGATATGCCAGAACTCCCAGAGGCGGTTTTTATGGATTCACTCCAGAAACTTATCAATACAGATGCTGAGTGGCTCAAGAAAGCAGGACAGCTTTATCTCCGACCATTTATTTTTGCTACCGATCCATATCTCGGAGTAAAATCATCAGAACAATATATTTATGCATTACTTGCATGTCCGGTCGGACCTTACTATACGAAACCTCTTAATTTAAAAGTTGAGACAACGTATTCTCGGTCCGCATCTGGCGGTGTCGGTTTTGCAAAAGCTGCGGGTAATTACGCAGGAAGTCTTTACCCAACACGTCTCGCCCAGGAAGCAGGGTTTGATCAGCTCATTTGGACAGATTCGTCGACCCATTCATATATAGAGGAGTCGGGAACTATGAACATAATGTCTATTATTGACGGCACTCTTGTTACCCCAGAGCTTAGCGAGACTATTCTTGCAGGAATTACACGAGATAGTGTACTTACACTCGCACGAGAAATGGGAATTAAGGTTGAAGAAAGGAAGTTGAAAGTCGCTGAAATAGTAGATGGTCTCAAGAGCGGAAAGGTTACAGAAGTTTTCGGTGCAGGAACAGCAGCAACCATCATACGATTCGCATCTATCACAGAAGGAGAAAATAAATTTACACTACCTGATCTCGGAGAGAAATCCATAGCCCAAAAAATCTACGATGAGCTCAATATGATCAAGAAAGGAGAAAAAGCTGACACTCACGGATGGCTTAAGGTTATTGTCTAATTTTTACTGAAAATCTCGGATCGTTGGCATATTTTTCTGCCTTTTCATTGATAAGGAATTTTTTTCGTGCTTCTTCAAGTGTGAGTTCTGTCTCGATGAGTCCAGATTCGAGAGCAAGTCTGTCAGAATTCACAGGGAAGAGAATATCGAAATTGAATGCTACACGTTCCGGGGTTATCTTATTCACATGTCGCACTATGTTTGTAGTACAGGTGCTTGTGAGAGTGTTGTAGAATTCTGGTTGTTCATTGAGGTCATGTGCTCTCTGTACCATATCGAGGAAGAGTGCTTGAGCCTTTTCTTTGTCAGCACTAACAGGATATACGTAAACAAGGTCCTTTCTGTAATTTGATCTCAGTTTGATCACATCACGCTCGTCAGCAATGACATACATGAGCTCGTATTGGCGCATCAACCCTTTAAATGCTGAGAATGATTCCCCTTTTTCTTTTCGTATCTCCACTGAAATGGAAACGAACTGCTCATTCTCAAACTCAAAGCTTAAAAGCGTGTGTGCCGCACCAACATAGCCAGAGAATGGCTCTACGACATACCAGACTTTTTTGAGTTTATTGATGTCATATGTTTTATCGTAATAGGCCGGTGTGTAGCTTGTGGTTGACGCATACGAGAAATTTCTAACATTTTTTATGGATACGAGATTGTCTTTGATTTCTGCAGAGGCTAAAACAGCCTGATCCGTCGACCAGTCACGGTCATTTGATGGTTGGACAAGAATAATGAGAAGTAAATAGGCAATGATGGGACCTAGGAAAAGTATGAGAGCGAACTGAATGATTCTCTTTTTCATATCTATAGTATAACCCACTATGATTATATAGTTGAAGCTAGTGTGCAAGTGTTAATGCTGTTATATCAGAATAGCCAGCAGACAAAAGAATATCACGAGCTTCTTTCAGAGTACTTCCTGTTGTTGAGACATCGTCAATAATGATTATTTTTTGATGCAGGTTCTCCTTTTTTGTGACCTCAAAAATACTTTTTGTGTTCTCGAGTCGCTCGTTGCGATTTTTGTGTGTTTGTTTCTCGATATGCCTCGAGCGAATCAGCAGACCGTAGCCCATCTGAAGTTTTTTTTCTGAATCGAGCCTGGCGACTTCATGAATAATGAGCTCACATTGGTTGTAGCCCCGCTCTCGACGCCTTTTCTTTGAGATTGGAATTGGAATGAGTAAGGCTGGTTCTTTGAATGCTTGATGTAAAGCAAAGCCAGCAATAGCCACTGCATGCTTATTCTTCCTGTATTTTATTTGCCAAATAAGCTCTTTAACAAGTGGGTCCTTATATGAAAAGAGGCTTTTTATGAAAGAAAATTCTGGTTTGTCTGATTCTTTAGCATTCAGCACGAATTCCTCAGGCGAAAGACTGCGAAGTTTGAGTTCTTCGACTGAAGGAGGAAACAAAAAATCGATGATGTGTTGAATAAAAATCTTCACCCAACCATTCTATATCAAAGTAGTACTATGGTATAATATTTGCATGAATTTTTCGTCGATCATGTCGGCTCTTTTTTCCAAGCAAAGTGAAAGCGTGCTTGGTATTGATATTGGCTCATCTGCTATCAAGATTGTTCAAATAAAAAAGAAGAGAGGTAGAGCTGTCCTTGAGACATACGGCGAGCTCGCACTCGGCCCCTACGCTGGGATTGAAGTTGGAAGATCAACAAACCTTCCCAATGAAAAGATTATTGAGGCTCTTAAGGATATTTTACGAGAGGCAAAGACAACAACTCTCGCTTCTGGTATAGCATTGCCGCTTTCTTCAAGTCTTATTACTTTTATCAGTGTTCCTCCTGTTCCTGAGAAACAATTATCAGAGGTTATTGCACTCGAGGCACGAAAATATATACCTGTACCTATGAGTGAAGTCATGCTTGACTACTCGCTTGTTCCTCGTGAAGATACATTTGCAAATGATGATGAGACGCAGGGAAAACAAGTCGAGAAGCAAGTTCAAGATGTACTTGTTGTTGCTATTCACAATGAATACATCAACAACTACCAAGCGATTACTGCAAAGTCTGGTATCCAACCTGGTTTCTATGAGATAGAAATATTCAGTTCAGTTCGTGCGGTAGTTGAACAGGGAATTCAAGCTGTCATGATTATTGATATGGGTGCGCGAGCAACCAAACTCTATATTATTGAAAGAGGAATTCTCCGTGCTTCACACATCATCAACAGAGGTGCACAGGACATTACGCTTGCGATTTCAAAGTCATTAAGTATTAGTGTTAATGAAGCAGAAAATATGAAGCGTTCTTTTGGTCTTAAAGGTGGACCTGAATACAAAGAACTCACTGAAATAATTACTGTGAATCTTGATTACATCTTTTATGAATCAAACGCAGCTCTTCTCAACTACCAGAAGAAATACATGAAGAATATTAGTAAGGTCATCCTGACAGGAGGGGGTGTATTGCTTAAGGGTTTTACAGATTTGGCAAAAATAAGTTTCCAAACAGAAATTGTCTATGCCGATCCGTTCAGTAAGCTTGAGACTCCGGCTTTTCTGACAGAACAATTCGCACAAGCCGGCCCAGAATTCGCTGTTGCCATCGGCTGTGCATTACGTCGGTTGTCTGAATTGGAGTAATGAACTATAATTTAAGAGATATTTTAAAATAAATGGAAACAAAATTCCAAACATCGTTCATTCCAAAGAAGCCTCTCATATCTGATCAAAAAATGAGCAGCAGTCGCAAGGCGGGCACAAGCATTTTTATGTTCGTTGCGATTATTATTTTCATTGCTTCGATTGCCGGTGCAGTATTTTCTGTACTTTGGAAAAACGTCCTCAATAAATCCCAGGAAGACTATAAGGTGCAGCTCGCTGAAAGCGAAAAAAGATTCAATGTATCACTCATCGAGGAACTTAAGAAGGCTAATACTAAGATTGACCTCAGCAAACAGCTTCTGAAGAACCATCTTGCAGTTTCAGAACTCTTCTCAATAATCAGCCGTCTCACCATTGAGGGTGTACGCTTCTCAAGCTTTGAATTCTCAGCTCCATCAAAGGATAGTGAAGGTATAAAAATCTCAATGCGAGGCGTAGGTAATAGCTTTAGCGCTATCGCTTTCCAGTCTGACGTTTTTGGGCAGTCTCAGAAATACGGCACAAACAAGATTCTCAAAAATCCAGTACTTTCAGATCTCGCTCTTGATGCAAATGGCAATGTTGGCTTTACTTTTAGTACAGTTATAAACCCTGGAGATATTTTGTATGAAAAGATTCTAACCTCAGACCTTGACGAGGAGACACCAGCAGCAAATGAGGATAACGAATCAGCCCCATAACACATATGAATAAGAACGTTACACCAATCATTCTCATAATACTTGCACTCGGCATCTACTTTACTTTCACGCGCACAAAGCTTGATGACTTGAAGTCGATCAAGGAAGTAAATCTCCAATATCAGCAGGCGCTTAACAATTCTGAGAGGCTTGTTAAATTGAGAGATAGCGTGCTTAAGACGTATAATGACATCAGCCCCGATGATCGAGAGCGATTGGAAAAGATGCTTCCAGACAATGTGGATAACGTCCGTCTTATTATCGATGCAAATGGTGTCGCTGCGCGTCACGGTTTGGCTATTAAGAATGTTAAAACGAGTGCAACGAATGCAAATACAACCACTCCAACACCAAACGGTCGTGGGATGGCAAATATCCCGAATTCTTATGATACCGTGACACTTTCTTTCAATGTAAACACAAACTATCAAACTTTTATTGATTTTCTCAAAGATCTCGAGGCAAGCCTACGTATCATGGATATATCAAGAATCACGCTCAGCGTGAGTGATACAGGGATCTATGATTATGGTGTAGAAATTAAGACGTATTGGCTTAAGCAATAAATCATCATGCAAAATCAGCAATCATCAAAAAAGACATTTTTCATAGTCATCATCATTATAATCCTCGCCCTAGCCGCATACTTTTATTTCAAGGGATCTCCCGATGACTCCTCAGTATCTTCGCTTGAGGCAGACAACAGCCCTACTTCTGCAGACGCACAGGCAGTCGGTACCCGAGTGCTATCCCTTCTCAATCAAATCAATTCACTCAAGATTGACTCATCTATTTTTGATAGTGCAGTCTACAAGAGCCTTGTTGATTACACCATAACTATTCCAGA
This sequence comes from Patescibacteria group bacterium, assembly GCA_030917665.1. Taxonomy (GTDB): domain Bacteria; phylum Patescibacteriota; class Minisyncoccia; order Phycocordibacterales; family PALSA-1337; genus CAIOGI01. Next base: position 5,802 of record JAUPUH010000042.1, read on the forward strand.
GCAGAATGTTGGTCGACCTAACCCCTTTGCTCCTATCTCTGGCTCTGCACCACAAAATTCTACCGTCAGACTTCCCTCGACTGGCAATTAGTGAACATACACCATGAGCGTAATTGACATACTTTTAAGTAAAAATCTTATATCAAAAGATGATATTAAGGAGATTCGGCAAAAAATGTCCGATGGAGAGCCCCTTGATAAGGTCTTGATAGAACGAGGTGTGAAGCCTGAGGATATTCTTGCTGCCCAAGGAGATTTTCTCGATATTCCCGTTAGAAGTTTGGCGAATGTCACTGTCCCTTTTGAGGTCCTTGATTATATTCCTGAGGAATCAGCTGTCCATTACAAATTTGTACCGATCGGCATAAAGGAAGGTGCTCTTGAGGTGGGGCTTGTTGATCCGGATAATATCGAAGCACGAGATGCTCTTAACTTCATCGCTGCAAAGAATAATATTCCATACAAAGTATTCCTGATCACGACGGATGATTATCAGAAAGTTGTCGAATCATACAAAGGTATTAGCGGGGAAGTGTCGAAGGCTCTTACAGAACTTGAATCAGTCCTCTCAGTTGATGTTGAGGGCTCTATTGATCTTAAGCAAAGCAAAACTGAGGAGAATTCTGAAGCCATCATTATCGAGGATGCTCCAGTGGTCAAAATCGTAGCGACTGTTGTTCGATATGCAACAGAAGGAAATGCGTCTGATGTGCACATCGAGCATATGCGAGATAAGGTCCGTGTTCGATTCCGCGTTGACGGTATTCTCAACACAAGTCTTGTTCTTCCTCCGCAGGTGCACAGCGCTGTAGTGGCTCGTATCAAAGTGCTTTGTAATATGAAGCTCGATGAAAAGCGAAAGCCGCAGGACGGGCGATTTTCTGCACGTATCGACGGAAGAAAGATCGACTTTCGAGTCTCTACATTCCCAGCGTATTACGGTGAGAAGGTAGTGATGCGAATCTTGGACCAGGAAAAGGGAGTAAAGAAGCTCGATGAAATGGGTCTCACACCGAAAAATCTTGAACTGGTCAAGGAAGCTATCCAAAGACCATACGGACTTATTCTCATTACTGGTCCTACGGGTTCCGGAAAATCAACTACACTCTACTCCATGCTTAACGAAGTTGATCGTGAAAGTTTCAATGTGCTTTCTCTCGAAGATCCTATCGAATACAACATGGATGGCGTGAGTCAGTCACAGGTGCATCCTGAAATCGGATATACTTTCGCATCGGGACTTCGAACAACATTGCGTCAGGACCCTGACATCATCATGGTGGGAGAGATCCGAGACAAGGAAACAGCGCAGCTTGCGGTGCAAGCGGCTCTTACCGGTCACCTTGTGTTCTCGACACTTCACACCAACAATTCTGCCGGAGTTATTCCTCGTCTCATAGACATGGGTGTCGATCCTTACCTCATCGCTCCTACTTTGATTCTTGCTATTGCGCAGCGCCTCGTTGGTACCTTCCCCGAGGGCGGAGGGGGTAAGCCGATCCCAGTCGAAGGTAGCGTAAAGATTCTGGTTGACAAGCAGTTTGAGGATTTGCCTGAACAGTTCAAGAAGGATATTCCATTCTCAGATACAGTTTATGGAATCGCGCCTACTGCAGAAAATCCGAAGGGTACGCGAGGTCGTATGGCGGTATTTGAGGCCTTTAGGATGGACAAGGAAATTGAAAGTCTTATCTTGAAGGGTGCGAACGAAGTTGAGATTAATAAGCTTCTGCGACAGAAGGGAGTGATTACGATGAAGGAGGACGCAATGATAAAAGCGTTTGAGAAGAAGATACCGTTCGAGGAAGTTAACAAGCTTTAATTTCTGATTTAACACCCTGTGATATAATAAATCTACTATGGAAACAACTGCCGCAACAAAAAAGCTTTCGATACTCTTCGTTGATGATGACAAGTTCCTGCTCGATATGTACGCTCTTAAGTTTTCCAAGAACGATTTTGAGGTCCATACAGCCCAAGGCCCAGAAGATGCTCTTAAACTTATCCGAGATGGTCTTGATCCTGATGTATTGCTTCTTGATGTGGTTATGCCTGGTATGGATGGTATAGAACTCCTGACGCTTCTTAAGAAAGAGAGCCTTATTAAGAAAGCGGTGGTCATCATGCTTACGAATCAAGGTCTCTCAGATGATGTTGCCCGAGCAAAGAAGCTCAATGTGGACGGATATATCATCAAAGCAACAACGATTCCTTCTGATGTCCTTGCTGAAGTAAAGAAAATTTATTCGTCGATCAAGAAATAATAATTATGGAATATAAGAAACAAATCGAAGATCTCGTTGACTTAGTGGTTCAAGAGGGGGCATCTGACCTCCATCTCGCAGAGGGACGTAATCCTGTGATTCGTGTTTCTGGATCACTTATTCCTCTTTCAAAAAAGCCAGTTTCAACAAAAGAAGATTTGCGCGGCTATATAAAGGAATTTTTGAATGAAGATAACGAGCGGCTCCTAGAGGAGAAGCGAGAAGTCGATTTTTCATACAGCCTTACAAAAAGTCGTTTCCGAGGAAATGCTTTCTATCACCAGGGCGTCCTTTCAGTTGCACTTCGACTTATTCCAAAGAGCATTCGAACACTCACCGAGCTCAATCTTCCGCCGATTCTCGAATCTTTCACTCGTAAGCAGCAAGGTTTCTTTCTTGTTGTGGGACCTATCGGACAAGGAAAGACGACAACACTTGCTGCACTTATTGAGATGATCAACCAAACTCGAAATGAGCACATATTGACGATCGAAGATCCTGTTGAGTATTTGTTTGAATCAAAGAAATCGATCATTGATCAGCGTGAAGTACGAAGCGATACGCCTGATTTTTCTGGAGCACTCGTTTCCATGTTTCGTCAGGATATAGATGTGTGTCTCGTGGGTGAGATGCGAGACAATGTTACTATGGCAACAGCTGTTACTGCAGCTGAGACTGGTCACCTTGTATTTTCTACGCTTCATACAAACAACGCTGCACAGACTATTAACCGAATCATCGACTCATTTCCATCAGGACAGCAGGACCAGATTAGAGTTCAGCTTGCGGGAAGCATGACAGGAATATTTTCACAGCGTCTTATCCCAAGAATTTCTGGAGGTTTAATTCCAGCGTATGAACTCCTCATCAATAACAGCGCCGTTGCAAACCTTATTCGTGAAAAAAGAATCCACGAGATCAATACAGTTATTGAAACAAGCTCTGGCGATGGTATGATAGATATGAACCGGTCACTTGCAGAACTTGTACGAAGGGGAGAGATCACAGTGGAGAGTGCGTATTTGAATTCATTTAACCCTAAGACCCTTGAGAGGATGATGTAATAAAAAAAATATGCTTTTTAACTATCAAGCAGTAGATCAAACAGGTGCCCCGAAGACTGGATCAATCGATGCGGTTAATGTGGATATCGCTATCACCTCACTCCAGAGACGAGGACTCGTCATAACTTCTATTAATGAGGCCGACAAGAAGACTGGCCTTCTTTCGATGAATATTACATGGCTCGAAAGGGTTTCGAACAAAGATGTGGTTATTCTTTCTCGCCAGTTGGCGACACTTTTCGAAGCACAGGTTTCAGCACTCCGAGTTTTTAGACTTTTAGCTGGTGAGAGCGACAACAAGGTTCTTGGATCGAAACTTACACAGATCGCTGATGATCTCCAGGCTGGTACCGCTATTTCTGCCTCACTCGCGAAGCACCCAAAAGTCTTTTCTGATTTCTATGTCAGTATGGTTAAGGCCGGAGAAGAGTCTGGAAAGCTTAATGAAACATTCAACTATCTCGCAGATTACCTCGATCGAACCTATGAACTTGTTGGAAAGGCAAAAGGCGCCCTTATTTACCCCGCTTTCGTTATTATGACCTTCATAACCGTGATGATCCTCATGTTCACTATGGTTATTCCAAAGATTAGTACTATCCTTGTTGATTCAGGACAGGAAATACCTGTGTATACAAAAATAGTTCTTGGAATCAGTAATTTCTTTGTCGATTATGGGTTTGTTCTTCTCGGACTAGTTATCATTGGAGGCTTCATTATTTTCAAATATATACAGACAGCTTCTGGAAAAGAAGTTTTTGACCGTGTGAAGTTGAGTATCCCTTACATTAGTAATCTTTTCAGAAAGCTCTACTGGTCTCGACTCGCAGACAATATGAATACAATGCTTGTAGCTGGTATTCCGATGATCCGAGCCCTAGACCTCACATCCTCAGTTATCAACAATAGTATTTATCATAAGATTCTTGCCGACTCTGTGGAGGCGGTAAAGGGAGGAAAGGCTGTTTCTGAAGCACTCTCAAATAACGGCGAGATTCCTGGAATCATGATTCAAATGATGAAAGTGGGCGAAGAATCTGGAGAGCTTGGAAATATCTTGAAGACACTAGCAAAATTCTATGCTCGTGAAGTGACCACAGCCGTCGATGCGCTTGTTGACCTCATTGAACCGCTCATGATCGTCTGTCTCGGAGGAGGCGTGGCTGTTCTCCTAGCATCAGTTTTGATTCCTATTTACAACGTGGCGAGTGCACAATAAGTGTGTCTAAATACTTATCCACACAGCGCTTGACCTTATTTTTCAAGGGTTTGCTATACTTAATGTTATAAGTTTAATTATTAAGTTTTTATAAGTTAATTTAAGAGTATGAAAAATTACGCAAATAAAGGTTTCACATTGATTGAATTGCTCGTCGTTATCGCTATCATCGGTATCCTATCATCAGTCGTTTTGGCGTCACTTAGTGGAGCTCGAGCGAAAGCTGGCGATACAGCGATTAAGGCTAATCTTGCAACTCTTCGGGTGCAGTCTGAATTTTATTACGACAGTCATGCAAATAAGTATGGTGTAATGGCATCATCAACAATAACTTCCGCCGGACTTTGTAGCGCTACTCCAGCAGGACTGTATACGGATACAACAATTCAAAATGCTCTTAAGACTGCTTTGATTCAAAGTGGAAATCCTACAAGTGCGTATTGCGCATCGACAGATACTACATGGTCCGTTTCCATCCCTATGAAGTCTGATTCTGCAATAAGTTGGTGTGTAGGAAACATCGGCAAGGCTAGTACGATTACCACCCCCGCCTCTGCGGCCGCTTTTGCGGGCTGTCCAGGATAGATTTGTTTTTGTTTGCAAGCGGAAGCATGCTAAAATAGGGCATATAAAAGCTCTATATGAACGAAGAAAGAATCACATATTTTGGCCAGACCGACTCCAGAAACAAGAAGGTTACATTCGGTATCAAAGCTAAAGATCGCACGAAGCACGTCTACGTTATTGGAAAGACGGGTATGGGAAAATCGACCTTACTCGAGAACATGGCAGTTCAGGATATCAAGAATGGTGAGGGAATGGCTTTCATTGACCCTCACGGTAAGACTGCAGAATTGCTTTTGGAATATGTGCCAGAACATCGTCAGAAAGATGTTGTCTATTTCGCTCCATTCGACATGGAGTACCCTATTTCATTCAACGTACTTGAGAGCGTTGACCCAGACAAACGACACCTGGTCGTATCAGGACTTATGAGTACATTCAAGAAGATTTGGCAGGATGCCTGGTCTGCTCGAATGGAATACATTCTAACAAACACATTACTCGCACTTCTTGAATATCCAGACGCGACACTCCTTGGTGTTAATAGGATGCTTTCTGATAAGGCGTTTCGTAATCATGTTATCACATATGTTACTGACGCCTCTGTAAAAGCTTTCTGGACGCAAGAATTTGCAAACTATACAGAGCGAATGGCGGCAGAAGCTGTTCCTGCTATTCAGAACAAGATTGGACAATTCACAGCAAATGCTTTGATCCGAAATATGATCGGTCAGCCGAAATCGTCTTTTGATATTCGAAAGATGATGGATCAGGGAAAAATCTTCATCATTAACCTTTCGAAGGGAAGAATTGGAGAATCAAACGCGAACCTTCTTGGTGGAATGCTTATTACGAAGATTTATCTTGCCGCACTTTCTCGCGCGGATATTCCTGATAGAGTTTTGAAGACTTTGCCAAACTTCTATCTTTTCGTGGATGAGTTTCAATCTTTTGCTAATGAATCTTTTGCCGACATTCTTTCTGAGGCCCGAAAATATAAGTTGAACCTTACTATGGCTCACCAGTATATTGAGCAAATGGAAGAAGAGGTGAGAGCTGCTGTGTTTGGTAACGTCGGTACAATGATCGTGTTCCGAGTGGGTGCCTTTGATGCAGAAGTTCTTGAAAAGGAATTTGCTCCGCAATTCACCGCAGAAGATATCGTAAATTTGGGAATCTTCCAAATTTATTTGAAGCTCATGATAGATGGAATCAGCTCACAGCCTTTTTCGGGCACGACCTTACCACCGATTGCAAAGCCTGAAAGCTCAAGTATGGATAAGGTTATAGCTATGTCACGTAAGCAGTTTGCGCATAATCGTCTCGAAGTGGAAAAGAAAATTGACGATTGGATGGCCCCTCTTGCGCCAGTGAAGTCCGCGATGAAACCAAAGGAACCAGCTCCAGTACATGTTGCTGTTACACCACCCGTTGTTTCAAAACCTGTTGTCGTTTCTACTCCAGCTCCTGTTTCAAACCCAGCCCAAACTTCTGTTCCTGCGTCGATTTCTAAACAGGCTCCTGCTCCCGTGAAGCCACCCGTAGTTGCTGAACAGCAATTCAAGAAGGCTTTTGCTGAAATTAAAATTGACCAGGCTCCCGCACCTGCTGCACCTATAGTGCCAGTCGTTCCTAAACCAGTACCACTCAATTCACTCTCACAGAAGCCAGGACAGAAAAATGCCACCCCACAGCGTGTTAACGAGCTTAAGAACGCACTCGCATCTGTGCTGGGTACGATTCCAAAGAAAGAAGAAAAGAAGGTTGAAGAGAAGCTTATAGTTAAGGAAGAGGTGAAAATTGAGCCAAAGATTGAAGCTAAGAAGGCTGTTGTTGAGCAGAAAACTCCATCACAGCCAGCTCCGCAAGCAGCACAGAAAGAAATTCCCGAGGATGTACTTCGAGACGTTCTTAAGGTAGAGTAATGCCATGAAAATTCTCATATTTTCTCTTGCGTATTACCCACGATTCGTCGGTGGGGCAGAGGTCGCTCTCAAAGAAATCACAGACAGAATTCCGTTGTCTGAGATTGAGTTCGATATGATAACGCTTAATGGTGGGAATGAACCGGTATTTGAAAAGATTGGAAACATCTCAGTCCATAGGATATTCAAAAAAGTTGGATATGTTCAGAAGCTTTTGTATCCTTTCGTTGCTTTTTTAAAAGCGTTACAGCTCAATCGGAAAAATAAATATGACGCCACATGGTCAATGATGGCAAGTTATAATTCTTTTGCTGCTCTTTTCTTTAAATTAATCCATTCCGAAATTCCTTTCATCCTGACTCTTCAGGAGGGTGATCCGATTCCTCAGATCAAACGCCGAGTATTACCGATGTGGCCTCTGTTTAAAATGATCTTTAGAAAAGCTGATCATATCCAGACAATATCAAAATATCTCGCAGACTGGGCACTAGAAATGAAGGCGAAATGTCCTGTAACTGTGGTCCCGAATGCTGTTGATTTCAATTTTTTTTCAACTCGAAAATCCGATGCTGAACTTGCAGTGCTCAAGAATACGCTCGGCAAGAAACCTGAGGATGTTTTCATAATAACTACAGGACGCCTCGTCGTGAAGAACGCTACAGGAGATATTATCGACGCACTTCAATATCTTCCAACTAACGTAAGGTTCATCATTCTCGGTCAAGGCTTCCTCGAAAAAGTACTTAAAGAAAAAGTAGAAAAACTCGGATTGAAAGAGCGAGTGCACTTTCTTGGTTTTATTTCCCACAAAGACATGCCACAGTATTTACATGTATCTGATATTTTTATTCGCCCATCTCTCTCAGAAGGTTTCGGTAATTCGTATGTTGAGGCAATGGCAGCAGGTATTCCTGTGATAGCTACACCTGTTGGCGGTATCGTCGATTTTCTTAAAGATGGTGAAACTGGTCTTTTCTGCGAAGTTCAAAATTCGAGAAGCATTGCGCAGAAAGTTGAGAAATTGATCAAGGACAGGGAGTCTCGAGATTACATAATAAAGAATGCAGAGCAGATGGTTAGGGAAAATTATGACTGGAAAACAATTGCGAATCAGATGAATGAAGTCTTTCAATCTGTCTTTCCAAAATCCTGAAAAAATGCTACAAATAGGGGATAATCTGCCATGAAAATCCTCATCTCAACAGGAATATATCCGCCGGATATCGGGGGTTCTGCCCAGTACGCCCGAAATCTTTATGAGACTTGGAAGATACAGGGACATGACGTGAAAGTGGCCGCATATCGTTGGGAGCGCGCCTTTCCAACCCTCGTCCGCCATTTTCTCTTTTTCCTCAAGATTTTTAGAAAAGGCTGGAACGCTGACCTTGTAATCGTTCTCGATACATGGAGTGCTGGTGTACCTACGATGTTTGCGTGTGGACTTATGAGAAAGAAGTATCTGATCCGTACGGGAGGTGATTTTCTCTGGGAAACTTATGTAGAAAGAACCGGTGACCTTGTGCTTCTTAAAGATTTTTATGATCAATCACTCAGCAAGCTTTCTTTGAAGGAGAAGATGATTTATAAACTTGGAGGGAATACTTTGCGTAAGGCTTCGACAGTAATCTTTAGCAGTCGATGGCAGCAAACCCTTTTTGAGAAGGCGTATAAGCTTGATCCACAGAAAAATAGGATTGTGGAGAATTTTTGCGGAGAGAGGGAGGCACCTCGAGAACCTGAAGCCAGAGTTTTTATGGCAGGCACACGCGATATAAAACTTAAGAATATAGATGCACTTAAAAAATCTTTCAAGGCAGCTCAGGATGAAATAAAATCAAAAGGGTTCGAGGATATAGAATTCGATACAACAAAAGCCTTGTATGAAAACTTTCAAGAGAGAATGCATCGTTCGTACGCAGTCATTTTGACTTCGCTTGGTGACGTTAGTCCGAATATGATTTTCGACGCAATTCGTGTCGGGACACCTTTCATTATGACGAGAGAAACAGGTATAGCAGAGAGGGTGAAGGATTGTGCGATCTTTGTTGATCCAAAAAGCGAAAAGGATATTACCGAAAAGATAGTGTGGATTTCAGATCCGAAGAACCGTGAACTTCAGGCTCAAAAAGTTAGAAATTTTAAATGGGTGCACACATGGGATGATATCGGGAGGGAAATCGTGACTCTTGCACGCGCATGAAAATTTTAATCTCAACAGGAATATATCCGCCGGATATAGGTGGGCCAGCAACTTATTCGAAGCTGCTGTTTGATGAACTTCCAAAGTATGGTCATGAGGTTTCTATCCTGTCCTTCGGCGAGGTTCGTCATCTGCCGAAGGTTGTTAGGCACTTGAGCTACCTTTTCAAGCTCCTTAACAGGGCCAAGAGTGTTGATCTCATTTTCGCTCAAGACACTGTCAGTGTTGGTTTACCTGCGCTTATTGCTTCCCGAATTCTTAAAAAGAAATTTTTTGTGCGTGTGCCCGGCGACTATGCGTGGGAGCAGTCTGTTCAGAGATTTGGAGTTAAGGAATCTATTGATGATTTTCAAAATAAGAAGTACGGCTTAAAAGTCGAGTTCCTGAGGAAACTCCAGAAAATAACAGTGA
>JAUPUH010000043.1 GCA_030917665.1 Patescibacteria group bacterium
GATGGTCGATATAAGTTACAAAATACCGAAATCCCCATTTCTTTCGTAATGATTCTACCTCCTCCGCCGTCAGCTTACCATATGTTTCTCGCCAATCTATAATCACCGGCTTAAAACGTCCTTGGCTTTTTTGTAAATAATACTGCCTAGAAAGCTCACCTCTAGAGAGAGCATCCATTCGATCTCGCCATATCGGTAAACTGGATTGGGTAAAACCAAACACCTTAAAACTAGCGACTGATGCGTGCCGCGGCGGACCATTCCAATCGGGAGGTGACAAATAAGGAACAGCACGATGGTCAAACAAGTATTTCTCGATCGGACTTCCAGCAGCCGGCATCTGTGGTTTCTTAAAATATTCTATTGATTTCTCGAGATTAGGGATAGCTTTCCCTTCATACCGGTCAATAACTTTATAATGGTTAACAAAAAATAAATACGTGCCTCCGATCACTAGTATGTAAATCCATTTCCATAGCGACAATTGTGTCTGGAAAAAAGGAAAACGATTTATTAAATATCTAGGTAAAGTCACTATGACTATAGCTAGTGAAACGTACATCGATAGGTATACGAGATAGATAATCCTGAAAGAATAAAGCTGGAAACCTTTCAACCACGGGACCTCAAAAGTAACCAAATAAAAAACGACGAAACCCATTAGCGAAAAAAAAGATATCAAGCCGAGCCTAGATAATTCTTTTCTCTTTTCACGTAAAAACCAAAACAAGAAAGTCATGGCCCCTGCCAGCACCAGTAAATAAAGAGAAAATAATATCCATGATCCATATGAAATATACGGAAGAGCCATATAAGGGGCGCGAAAATAGACCCAGGTCCAAATAAACTGTTCCGTGGTCAACCGCATCGGACCGACCACATCATGACTCGCCACTGCTAGGATAAACCAACCGCCAGAAAGAAAATACACGCTTATAGGAATAATGAGTTGGGTAAATGGAAATCCTTGTTTAACCGCTACCCTCGGCTGCATCTGACGGCATCGTCGATACATCTCGACCAGTTGTTCAAGAACAGTGGTCGCCAGTAGGACAAGAAACACCAACATGGAATTAGATACATGAATAAGTGTCGCGATTCCGATAACAATCCAAGGAGCTATTTTTCTTTCCTCTAAAAAGAAGGCTACCGCTAAAAATGAAAGGGCGACACCAATCGATCTTGGTGCTAACCCACCGTCAATATGCATAAACGGCCCATAGAGCCAGGCCGGTGGGTCATACAAATATCCTGTTGCATGAAATACAGCCACGAGAGGGACAACCAAAATATTATCACTGAATATTCTGGCTATTCGGAACAAGGCAATGTAGAGAACAACTAGCGAAATAATGTAGAGAATCATACGCCATCGTTCCTCTTCAATGGAGAAAGTTGGTCCAAGTGAGACTAGGGCTCCATAAAATGGGTATACACCGCTTGCCTGCGCAGCATCAGCATACCAATCACCAGGGGAACTCTTCGGATCAATAAAACGAACCACTCCCGGATCATGAATCCGTCGGTCAGGACCAACACCCAATGGATGCATACTAAGTTCGAAAATCATCAGGAGAATCAGGATACCCAACTGCTTCCATGGTAGGTGCCTAAGATTACCAGATATCTTTTTCATAAAAGGCTCTATATATTACTGGAAACAATAGATCTTACAGTACTTCTTTTTCCCCTATAAAAAGTCATATCTAATATCTTCCTTTCTCCGTATAACTCCAAAGTAGGTGACCTGAAAAGTTTATGAGAGTGGTAAAGACAGCTACAGCAAATAAAACTGAGAAATCATGGAGATTCAAAATGGTCACCCCGATATGCATAAATGCTAAAGTAAGGAGTGATGTAGAGCCGATCACGATGATAAACTTCGCTGCCTGCCAGCGTATATCCCCTTCAGTAGCATGAAAAGTCCAAAAGCGATTAACTAAAAAGCTCCACACGATGGCAACACTCAAAGAAAGTGTCCGCGCCCAGAGATAGTAGAAGTCTTCGCAACGCGTTAGGAAGTAATAGACCCCCACATCAATACTCAGTGCTATCCCGCCAGTGATCACAAACTTCACTAGTTTCCTAAATGGAAATTGTTGTAACAGATTTTGGAACATGGAAAATTTAGATTTAGAAATTTTTCCTAGGCGTAAAACGAAATCTGAGAAAAGTCAACAAAGCAACAAAGAAATCAGAGCAGCGGATCTTTTTTCCTTCCTGTACTGTACGTGGGCTGTAGGACACAGGGATTTCTATGATACTTACTCCTGAAAGAATTAGCTTAGCTGTTATTTCGTGGTCCGTCTCAAACCCCGTAGTCTTTATATTAAAATCCTGCAAAATATTGGTAGGATAAATCTTATAACCTGTCAGCGTATCTGTAATCCACTGACCAAAGAGAACTTTCGCCCAGAGAGAAAGAATGAAATTTGCTACCCAAGTAGCCACAGATTTATCTTTGTTTTTCCCTGGAAAGAATGAGCGTCCATTGACTTCAATTTCTCCCAAAATGCGACTGCCGTAGATAGCCGTTGGAGTCTTTGCACTGAGAACAGCCTTAAGCATTGGGATATAATCATGCGGATCATACTCAAGATCGGAATCCTGGATGAGAATATAATCGCCAGTAGCCTTTCGAATTCCTAACCGAACCCCATCCCCTTTTCCTTTATTTGCTTCAATACGGAATAAACGAACCTCTGCAAACTGCTTTACGATTTCAGATGTTCTATCGTGTGATCCATTATCAACAACAATGACCTCTCGTTCAAACCCAATCGAGTGGATATCCACCTGAAGAATACATTCTAAGAGTTTCCCAATAAAGGCCTCTTCGTTGTAAGCCGGGATAATAATCGACACTTTAGGCATACTATTAGCTCACCCCCCGAACTTTGGATGGAATTACCGATTGAGGAAGAGGACTGCTTTTGATACTTGTATTTCTTGGTTGCCACAAAAAAAATTGAAATAAGGTGATAAGGCATTGGATACCATCCCATACAGTAATCTTCTTCCCTTGCTCCAAAGTCCTTGCTTCGTAACTTACTGGTATTTCAAGTATAACATGCTCACTCCGAATGAGTTTCGCCATAAGTTCCATATCATAATCCACTCCTTCGCGTACAAAACGGAGATTCCGGAAAACGCGCGCATTAAAACCCTTGATACTCGTGAAGGGATCACTGGTAAAACGCTGATAGAGGAGAAGCATGAGAACACTCAGACTGATGCCTCCGTATTTACTAATAAGGTAAAGTAGCCCTTTTTTCCCATAGACACGCTCAAGGGTGCCGTTCAAATCTTGAGTCCGATAGGCTCGACTGCCATAAACCGCCGAAAATTCTTGACTGACGAGAGGAGCCACAATCCGCTGAATATCCTCTACCCGATACTCTCCATCGGATGGGAAGAAAACAATGATATCACCCTTAGCTCGCTCGATTCCCAAACGATAGGCCTTACCCCGACCGGACTTCCCACTCACCTGATAAGCTCTGATGCCTTCCTCGCGTCTGGCTATTTCATAAGTCTGATCACTTGATCTACCATCAATAAGGAGTATTTCTTTATCAAGTTTCCATCGAGTAAAATGAAGAGCCTTGAGTTCCCGGAGTACCTGTTTGATCGTCCGTTCTTCATTGAAGGCCGGAACAATGATCGATACTTTTTGAGAAACATGGGTCACTCGCTTTTGGAGCTCTCCCTCCACGACCTGCAACAATTCTGATACTGTGCGGCTCCCAAGATGCTTCCCTTTTTCGCCCTCCAAGTCGATCCAAACAACCTTATCAAGTGGCTGATCAAAGGCATTTGCATCAAAAGGCACATAGGGCACTTCACCTGAAACATCAGCTGGGGGCTTCTGAAAGAAAAAGCGAGTAACGAGATCCTGAGCTGGAAAGGCACCCTCAATCTTACGCCCCATATACCACAGAAACGCCTTGACCAAAGTCGTAGCGTCTTCCCCCATAATGTCGAAGTCTCGAGCAATGTTCCCGATAAATACTTTTTCGGCTTTAGTATTAGCCTGGATCGCTTCCGCTACCCCTGAAGTCAAATACGATGGAAACAAAGAAGAATACTGAGTACCCGGGCCATAAATAATAATATCTGCTTCCTGAATGGATTTTTCAGCCGCCTTACTCAAAGCAGGCAGTTCTTCAAGATTGCGAAGCATGCGAATATTGTCGATCTTGTGCTCCCCAAACTGATACTTGGATTGATCAAGGTAATCATGCAAAAGAAAAATTTCCTGAATCCGCGAGGAATCCTGAGAACTAACGATACTCGCTTCATCATGCAAATATTGCCCATGCTGTTTCATAGCCACCAGCACTCGGTTTTCTCCATTGGTCAAATTGAGCACCCGCTCTCCTATCTCAGTGAACGAGGAGAAATGTGTCACGGCCTGATTAAAGTCCTGACCATTAACCAAATAGCAGCCAGCAAATAAGATATTCCCAAGTGATACATCACTAAAAGGAAAATCTGGAAAGTCAACAATACGCTGCTCGTAATATCGGAGAAAAGTATCGAGGTAGCGACTCAGCATCCTCATCTGACGGAGTGAAAGTTCCTCTCGTTTCTCGATAAGCTCATGGCTAGAAAATGTATGACTCGTAATATCTCTAACCGCATCCAAGAGCGTAATTGCCGTAGCAGTATCCATAGGATCCGGAAAGCGGTACTCGATAAGAAAGAGTAGGGCTTGAGAAGCACTGTCTTGACGCTGTTGGAGAAAACGGGAAATATTTTTTCGTACATCTGATGGCCCCAGCATGCCGGGGATAAAACGTCGCAAGAGACCCGTTGACAAACCATCATCATACGTATTCACCAAAAGCGTAAGCTCAATATCCGGATAGCGTAACAGGGCTTCGGTAATAGCGCCCGTTCCCCTTCCGCCAGAAAACATGGCGACACGAAGCTTTTCTGACAAACGCTTTGCTTCCTTGAGTACTTTTTCTTTTTTCTTAAAATAAGCCTCTAGTGCTCGTACATTACTTATGTCATTCACGCCTATTGTTTCTTCGGCGGTCTCCAAACGGTACGCATTCACTGGCCTATCACCAACATTAAATCGCGACAGAAGTGGCAAAAAATTCCACTCTTTAGTGGCCTCACTCAACACAACCCCTTCCTGATTCACCTGCTTATAGATCTCTTGAAGACGCTTGGTGTCACATGCAAATACCCCGCAATCACTTTCTCCAATCAAAGGCATTATTTTCCCCTCTCTCTGTTCTAAAACCTCAACTAATTTTCCATTATTATCGAAAACATAGTGCGTATATGGATTCTTTCTCTGAACAAGTGGGAGTGTAAGTTTATTTCCTGGAAAAGATTGATGAATTTTCTGGACAGCACGAACGGTCTCGCTACTGATAGCCACTTGGTCTCCCCAAATAATCAACGTATAGGGCGTAGTAATATGCGGAACGGCTTGATAGATGGACTCAGCCATACCTCGAGAATCTTTGATCACGGGAGCTTCGAACTTCCCGGGTAAATATTTTTTGAGAATAGGTATCACATCACATGCTGCCTCAGGAGAAAGGACAAAAAAAAGCCGTCCGCAAACTGGCCCTAATAACTCAATCAATCTATCCAGTATCGTTCTCCCGTGGATTGGATACAAAATTTTTGCTTTATCATAGCCGAGACGACTCCCCTTTCCGGCCGCAGGAACAACTACGGTCCAGAGGGAAGGATTAGGCTCCTGAACAAGTTGTGTCTCAATATCGCGCGTAGTGTAGATATTCATTACAGCAATACAGTAAGTTCATTAACAGTTGATAATACCATAGCTGGATTAAAACGGACAAACTCCTCTTGACGATTCTTTGGTGCTATGGCAATAACTGCAATACCGGCGGCTTGAGCGGCCTGTATACCGTTCCCTGCGTCCTCAATAACCACGCAGTCTTCTGGAGTAAGCTTAAGCTTCTTCACTGCTAGAGTGTAAATATCAGGTGCTGGTTTAGCTCGCTCTACCATGCTGCCATCAATCACAAATTCAAAAGCTTGAGCGTAACCACTTTTCTTGAGAAAAAGTTCCACTGTCTGACAAGAAGCTGAAGAAGCGAGAATCAGACGATACTTTTTGTGGAGATTACAGACGAGCTCCTCGCTCCCGTCTACCACCCTCCCCTCTTGATCCAAAAGCGAAAGAGCTCGTCGTCGCTTCTTCATGGTTAATTCTCGAACCACATCCGATGTAACCACTTGATGATTTTCAAGAAGAATCTTTTTTATGGCTTCATCGGTTCGCATACCGGCGATAGCAGCATATGAAAAATGCCTAATACCTACCGCCTGTAATACCTCTCTGTAAGCCCGTTCATGACAATCGGTGGAGAGGAATAACACTCCATCCATATCAAAGAGGATGGCCTGGAACTTTCTAAAGTTATTTAACATATTTTTTAGCCACCATCTTAGTCTGGCCAACCCAGTACTTGATCGGAATACGGCTAAAACCAAGGGCTTCTATAATTTTTTTAGCTACCCCAAAAAGCTTGAAATACGATGACGCGCGCTCCAGCACGTATCCAAGCTCGAGTGTTTGCCAATGACGCGTAACAGCAACAATCTTAAATCCATGCTTTTTCATCTCACGGCGAATCGTTAGCGGCGTATAATAGGTCAAATGAACACTCAAAAGAAAGGGCCATTTTCGTCCTAATAACATTGCAGGTAAACTGGCGAAATCAGGATAGTTTACCACGAGGATGCCACTAGGTTTGAGGATAGTATAAATTTGATCGAGCTCTTTTCCTGGATCAGGCAAATGCTCAATCACGTCCCAGAGCGTAATAAGATCAAAACTTTCAAGATCAAAAATCTGCTCCGGAAGCGTACCGGTCCTTACATCTAAGCCATGTTCTTTTCGAGCATACTCAGATAGCCAGTAACTAGGCTCCACTCCGATAGGTGAAAGTCCTACCTGTTTTGCTGCTCGAAGAAAAGCGCCCCCAGCACAGCCAACATCCAACACTTTAGTTTCGGGCAATAATTTTAGTTGGTATCTCTCTGACAACTCTTTCAGAGCTTCTACGAATGTCCGGATGCGCATGTTGTCCTGCTTGATAAATGCTCGATCTTCGCCTCCCGCATAAGCTTCTATAATCCGATCGGGACTAAGACGAGGGTTAAGGTAGACGAGTCCGCACTTGGCGCATCTGACTACCTGTTCAAAAAGAGCCTGATCGCTTGAGGATCGGTATACCGTGGTCAGAAACTCATTCGTTAGTTCTGCAGGGAAGGTAGCATCGTAGACAATCGTAAACGCATCGGTCGAACACAACGGACATACAATCATCCTAAAATCAGACATAGGCTTTTGATCAAGCTTGGCAGTTACTTTTTAGCAGTATACAACTACTCACTTCACGGAACAATAAAAACATAATCATTCGCTTTAGCTGAAAAAATAACGCCAC
>JAUPUH010000044.1 GCA_030917665.1 Patescibacteria group bacterium
GTAGGGAGGTGACGATGGCCGTTCCGAATTTCTCATTCGTTTCTTTGTTTAGGAAGACAATCTCATCGCCTTCTTGAAGATCGGTGTCATCGAATAATCTCGATGTGGATGTTTTTTCTCCGGCGAGTATCTGCTGTGCGAGATGTGGAGTGAATTTGAGGGTTTTCATAGGTGTTTATTTCAGTGCAGCACCAGTATAGCATGGTCGATTTTGAATGGGGTAAAAAGAAAACGACCACCTGGGGGGTGGGCGTTTTGTGTGCCCTTGTTAGGGCATTGGCGGTCTTCTGTTCAGCAGAGCCGGGCGTATTCCCAGGCAATGGTGAGTACCTCCCATTGACGCCTGTACAGCTTGTATCTCACTTGGACGCCCCAGAATGCTCGGACACGAAAGTGGTTCACGCGCCACCGGCTGAGTGGCCCTTTGTTGCCGGCGGCTTTTTGTTGCCTGACTACCTGGCACACTTCTGCGAGCTCGCGCTCTTGTTCAAAGTAGCGGTGCCCCCGTGGAATGATCATATCTTCCCCGCAGTACCAGCGATTCTCGAACGGTCCTGGATCGACCGGTTTGTCGAGCGGCGCTGGTTCGGGTAACTGTACATCTCCGAAGACGTCCTTGTCGTACACTTTCATTTGCTTCTCCTTTTTCAAATGAAGCCGCTGTGCTGCACAATTAGTTGGTTTGGGCCGCGCAGGTATCAGTAACCTCGATTGTCCAACCGGACCAAAAGTTGTAGGTAACGGTCACCTTCCATAGTCCGGCGACAGAGAAAAACACGTTGATACGGCTTTCACTGAGAACTTGATGTTCATCGGTTCCCGACTCCGCATTCAGTGCTAACGTCAAAATCTGATCATAGGTGACCCGGCACCAGAATTGCCGCTGACGTCTCGGAAAGATATTCAAGAGACGAAAACAGTCGATGTATTTCAGTTCTTTTCCCTGGTACCCTGGAATTGGATTTGCACTCGGGACATCAGACCCGAGGTATGCTCGTATTCTCATTTCCTTCCTTCCTCCTTGCCTGTGCCGATAGAAATTTATCGGACTGAACATTATAGCACGTATATATTTTAAAGTCAATATTACGTAATGTTTCAACACCTTTGCATCACCTGTATACCAGGTATGCAGAGTGACACTACCAGTCGAGGATTGATCCTGGTTCTGGTTAAGATTATTCATGCTCGGTCCGGGCTCGTATTTTCTTTTTCGCTGATTCCCAAGCCATCCGATACTCATCTTCGTGGTCAGGGCATATCTTCATACGCCACTGAAACAGTTTTTCTCCCAAGCCGGTTTTTTCAGCAAGAAGAAACTCCTTCCGTTCCGCCAAAAGATGCCTCGTATGGAGCACTTCCTGATCGCCACCATTTCCCAGCCGACCTTTTTTGGTATTCAGCCACGCCTCCTGCAACTCGTGTTCTACGACAAGGGGAACCAATGCTTCGTAGGATTCTCCGTCGACATGGAACGCGTCTTTATTGATACCTATTTCAAGATTTTCAACGAATCTTTCTAGGGTGCCATCCTGGTTTGCTGCGACTTGACTCCAGCAATATACCGTTAAGCCTGTGTCGATTTTTTCCTGGTTTTCTTCTTCAGTCATCTTGCATACCCACTCACTGAATTCAGCGGCATTCATGTAGCGTATTCTTGGTTTGGCCATTTCGAAAAAGCTCTCCTTTGCAGAGCGCATGTCGCCTTCGATCTTATGGGGCGGCTGGACGTAGGATGATTCTGGGAATCTAATCTCCATGTGTTTATTGTGCTTTCATTGGATTTATTTTCGTGTATGTCTGGATTATCACTGTCTTCAATCCAGCATTTCTCTCAGTTGATCAAATGAGATTTCTGGGTTTGCCGCGTATCCCGGGTGTTTTCAGTACATTGCCTCCCGGATAGCCTCCGTATCTCCAGAAGGTATGTCTCTCATGAGTGCTCTGAGGATATTGGTGGTATTTGTTTCCTGCGCTTCCTTTTCCCGCTTTTCATCTGCGCTCAGATCTAACAAGACGGGATAGTACTCGATGGCATATTGGGGTCCCAGCACATGATCGAATACGAATTTCGTGCGCTTCAGATGAAAATCCGAGGTGACGACCATCACCTGTTTCCAGTCATTTTTCTCCAGGTAATCAATTTTTGTAAAGAAGGCGTTCCCAAGGGTATCTTTGGATTTTTCCTCGATAAAAATGTCCGTTTCTGGCACACCGAGCATAAGGGCGTATTCTCTCATCGCAGATGCCTCGGATCGGAAGGGGATTTCTCGCGAATCGTCTAACCAGAAACTGTAATTTCCAGACATGACAATATTTTTTGCCAGCCCCTGTGTATACAATTGTACCCCTTTTGAGACTCTGAGTTTTAGATTGTCAGGAAGCAAACCGTCCTGATTGATTCCTGACCCAAGTATGATGATGGCATCGATCATAGATTTTTCGGGGTTTATCGAGGGGGGTCAGAAATGCGGATTAAAATAAAAAAGATGAGGGAAGGATTGAAGCAATTTGATACTATCTGGCCTCAAGGTGAGTTTTGAGTTTAGCGATGGTCTCTTCCACTTTTTCGAGATTTCCTTCGGTCTTTAGATGCTCTCGGGCGTACTCCATGATCGGCCGGAGGGAAGGAGTTTTCTTTCCGAATTGTTCTACCATCCAATCATAGCGGGGAAACACCCAAACATGGAAATGGTGTGAAGTGTCTTCTTCCTGGACGAGATAAACCACATCGATATTGAGAGCTTTTCTCATCCCAGCTCGTACTGCAGTAAGAGTATTGATAAAATCTATTTTTTCTTCGTCAGCAAACTCATCAACGCTTTGCAGGTGCCGTCTTGAGGAAATGATGATAAATCCAGGAATAGGAATCTCAAAATCTTGATGAGCGCCGAAGTGTTCGGTGGTAAGTACGGTGCCCGTTCTTTCCATTTCTTCGTTTTCTCTGGCGCAACCCAAACAAGAAACCTGCGTCGGATTTCCTTTGTAATCAACGGTTTCTCTTTTGTCGCTCATAGAGTTTATATACTGAAGCTCTGGGATGTATCCGCCTTTGGAGGACGAAGCGGGAACTAGAAAAGCAGCTTCTCGTAAGAATATTGGGCTAAGGAAGTTTCTATGTCTTTGTACGATTTTCCAGCTAATACTCCGCCCGCTGTGAATTTTTCCTGAGTTATATCCGCAAGCGCCCAATTCGGCGCTACAAAGTTTTCTTTCTCGACATGAGAAGTAAACTCGACATCTACCAGAATGAGACCCTGTAGACTATCTTGGAAGATATCGATCTCGTAAGCAGTATCATTTTCAGTATAGTAATAGCGGATTTTTCTAACCCTTTTACCTGGTAATGCTGAGAGTTCTTCGAATTCTTCTTTACTGAGTGGAATAGTATTCTCGTTTTGATGAGAAGAATCTGTTCCAGAAACAGGTGTTTTCTTAGTTATTTCAAATACCTCACCTTGTTTACGAATTCTTAAAATTGCATGATCGGATACGGTCGGTAAATATATATCAAGAATTTCTTTAAAGGGAGTTTCTTCCAAAGAAAAATTTTCAGGTAGTTCTTTTATTAAAAATGTAAGTTCAAATTCTTCAGTCATAGAGTGTGTTTATATCTGCAGTAGTATAGCATATTAAAAAGTTTGAAATTGAGACAAAAAAAGACGACCTCTCAGGCGGGTCGTCGTCGCTTCAGTGGAAGCGGCCTAGTCATTGTCTACTGGCGTGGGGCCTACAGGTCAGTCTTCTTTCACGTCTTCTTGAAGCAGCTGAATGAGATGTATCCGATTGCGTTAGTCTGCGAGTTTCGGTCTTTGGCAATCTGGTTCCAGGCTTCGGTACAAGCCTTAAAACTGGTGAATCCAGGGACCGTCTCTATCACGACAGACCTCCCACCAGGACTACTCTGTCCGGAAATCGGTACAACAGCAAGGAAAATCATAAGAATCCATTCTTGCATGATATTTCTCCAGTTTGGAGGCTCTTTGGATTAAATTCCTATTGAGACCCCAGTTTTCAGGCCTGTCCTAGGGCAGGGAAATTGGTGTCGCTTATAACCTGAGTACTTGTTTGTAAGGTCCATTGCGACTTTATATAATTTCATATTTTTTATGATTTGTCAATACTAAGAAACAGCCTAAATAAAGCCTA
Source organism: Patescibacteria group bacterium (assembly GCA_030917665.1). Classification (GTDB taxonomy): domain Bacteria; phylum Patescibacteriota; class Minisyncoccia; order Phycocordibacterales; family PALSA-1337; genus CAIOGI01. Next base: position 4,150 of record JAUPUH010000044.1, read on the forward strand.
AAAATTCATTAGCTGGCCACGTCGCTCGCGAGCGACGGTGGCTGGGGAGGAAGGGGAATCGAACCACTTATTACTCTTGACTTTTTAGACAGATTTACTATACTGTAGGTGTATCACCAATGGAAAAGACACCCCTTTAAGGTCCCGTCCTTAGAGGGACTTTTCTTTTTTATAGGCCAATAATCCCTGTAAATCATTCATAAATCGGAGATAGGGACGGAATATTTTGAATTTGAGGAGTGCTGAAAATTTGAACCGATTTGGGATAATGATAGCCTGGAGTTTTTTCTGTTCGAAGAGATATTTGACGGGAAAGAAAAGGGGTCAGGTACATTTATTTTACCTGTGTGGATTTTTTAGTAAATGATGCACCAGTGAGGATAACAACGATGATGAAACCTACACCTATCAATAGCAACGCGGTCGGATTTCCAAAAATATTACCCCCCGCTCCTTGTTCGTCCGATCTGATGCCATCTTGAAAAATGAGATAGGCGCCAAAAAATTGCAAAAGCACGCCTATTACCAAATAGGCAATTTTTTTAAAATCGCTTCGGAAGGAATACAACAACCAAAAAAACCAAGTAAGAACGATTAATAATAGTAGTATGATCATAAAATTTATTTTTGATACAGGAGCAATGGTTATGTGATTGATCTTGTATTCATTACTCTATTAAGAAGGATTACAAAGCGCATTTACAGTTTTCAAATAACCAACATTTGGTCGAGCAGGCTCTGGGATGTGTGTCTTTTATCTGCTTGCTGGCCTTATGAGACGAAGTTGGAACTATTGTTTCTCAAGAATCATTTTAAGTCGAGCAATAACTGCCTTTTCCCAGTATTTCATCGAGTACCAGCGTAGCAGCGGCACCGCGATTATACGCAGCCATTTCTTATGAATGGCAACCTGATAGGTATAGTTGATCAATGTCCCTTCGGCATGTGGAGAGAGTAGTATCTCCTCGTGTCCGGAGGTCCCGAATTGATAGCTGTCATTATTCGATATAAAACCTTTTCCCGGAAGAATCCGGGTCTTCATTTTTACCCTGAACTTTTTACCGAATGACTTCACGGTCGCCTCTATCTCCAAGTCGTTCGCTTCCCTTTTTTCGATTCGTATCGATTCGGCGACCTTTGGAAAATTCTCCGGAAATCTTTCAAAGTCAGTCATTATTCTGAATACATCATCCACGGGAGCCTTGATCAGCCACTGGTCATGAAGTGTTATTTCATTCATGGAGACTACGGATAATTTGTTGGATTTATTGGATGCGTTCAGAACTATTGATTGGAAGCAGGCAGCTCGGGAATTAAGGTTTTTTCCCAATTTTCAATTATAGCGAGAGCTTCTCCTTCTAATTCTGAGAGGTGAACTAGTTCTATTGGACGATTGTTTTTTTGATTGAGTTCCTCAAGATTATGCAGTCCTTCGTAGTGTTGTTTCGAAACTTTATCCTTGGAGCAGGCATACACAATTCTCGATACTCCTGCCCAGTATGAAGCGGAAAAGCACATCAGGCAAGGCTCAAGAGAGGAATATATGATTGTACCCGTCAGATCTCTTCTATTTAGGATCTGTGAAGCCTCACGAATAGCAACAATTTCCGCATGACTTGTAGCATCTTTCAATTGTTTTCCGTTACTAAGTCCTTTGCCGGTAATCTTACCATTGAAAACAATCAAGGCGCCTACCGGAAAACCTCCAATAGCAATACTTTCTTTTGACAGTTCAATCGCATTTTTCAGATATCTTCTGTCCATAGTCAAGTGATTTAAATTCTGAACTTGTGGGACGATGGGGGGGGCTTATTTGCTGTAGTATAACTATCTCACAACTATACTGTCGTAAAGATGTTCCTGAAAAGCGACTTGTTTCATAATTTCCTCGTCTGTATAACGTATTCCTTCAGGAACGACAATGAGCTTATCGTCATCATCATTTCTTCTGTGTACTATGGCGATACAAATACCCTCAACTTTCGTGAGCGGTTTATCGGTACCTAGGAAGTAAGCATCGAGATCATCCCCATCCGGGGCTAGGATACCCGGAACATATCCATTCACTAATAAAGTTTGGCAACTAGCTACTTTGAATATCTAATAGTTGAAAGTATTCTATTGAAAGTATTTTCTAGCTGATTGTCACCAGCGTACCAAATAACTATTGTACTCCTTCCATTGGGAATGTAAGTCTGGTACATCGTCCCCCCATCAAAACCACTTGTATACGTTAACTGCTGAGCAGTTACATTATTTAAAGTAATTTCTTGCTGTTTGAGATTTAGTGGTCTTTCTAGTGTTCTTTCCTTAATAACTTTGTCAACAGATCCTTCTTCTAAAGAAATTCTCATCTCTGCTAAAGTAGCATATTCTTTAGTTTGTTCCAGATCATTTGGGCTAAGATAATCAAAAGTAATTTTAGTACTATCTTTTGTATTTAAGAAAAGTTCATGAGGATATCTTATTTCAATACCTATGACTTCATTTTTATAGGTAGCCCACTTTTCAAATGGTTCAAAAACTATAGGCTTGGCATGCTCCGGTTCTGAAATAGGAGTTTTTAATTCTGATTCACTCAAGTCAGTTTTTTCTGCCTCTTTCGGGGCAACCTTTAGTTGCATTACTACTATCTCTGTATCCCAACCCTGCCCTTTCTCATATACCCATACAAACATACCAGCTGTGATGGCAATAATAACGAGTACGATAGCTCCGATACTCGTTGGAATTTTCTTATTGTCCATATTTTTTTATGTGTATTTCCTTACGTTTTTATTATACACCAAACAAAAAGCCCCCGAAGGGACCTTTTGTTTGCGTATGCTGA
>JAUPUH010000045.1 GCA_030917665.1 Patescibacteria group bacterium
GTCCATTCACGATAAGTAGCTTCCCCAAGCATGGTGTCCCAAACTTTCTCTTTTGGCGCATTTATTTGAATTGAAAAATGTATTTTTTGCATCTGATTGAATTAAAATTTAAGCAAATAGGCTTGCAAGCAAACCAACAAGCATAAGTGTCACGAGATTGCAGGCTATCTCAGAAAAGAACTTCTTCCATGCGATAGCTCGATCACAATTACCCCAGAGTATGTTTGAACCTATCGTCGGCACAATAAAGCAGAGCCAATTTATCACTATGAATCCAAAAGCGATTCCCATAGTAACGCCGTTTCTTATACTCATAACAACGATAAATGCGACCGCAAATGATGTGAGTGCTGAGAGGACAAACTGCGCTCCATATACCTTCGGCATTGTCGGCTTCGCCTTCTCTATTTCTGCCTGTTTCTGCTCAGGAGTCAGCTTGTCCATACCAAGATATCGCATATGGATCCTTCCCATAGGCGTTATTGGTGAATACCAAAACGTTCCAATGACTGCGGAGATCACCGCACCAGCAAGGGAAAGTAAAATAATAGTGGTCATAAAAATATATTATTAATTATAATAATAAAAGAATTATAGCACTTATTTAATTCTTATCAGCTTCCCTTTCCTTTTGACTATATTCTTATAGTCCCACTGTATATCACGCGACTTCTTCAGCCAACTCTTAAGATCTTTCTTGTTGATCTGCGAACTTTCCGTATAGCGCATTTCAGCCGCCTTGAAGGTTCCTGATTTCTGGAGTTTTTTATCATCAAAAGACTGTCCACTCCAGAAAAGTAATCTCACGCAATCTTTTAATTTATCGTAGCCGGCAATTGGATTACCATCCAAGAACCAGACAGGATTCGCATGCCAGATCTTATTCTCTGCTTTTGGCAGACTTCGTGATATCTCTTCAGCTAAAATATCGCAGATTTTCTTGTCTTCAGGAGAGAGGGCGTTGTTGTATTTTTGGGTTTCTTTGTTCATTGATGTCTATTTCAAATTTTAGAGAAACCATTCAAATAACTAACCTTGAAACTCAACCTCAAAAGGATACATACCCATTCCGCAGGATCCTTTGAGGGTGCCTAATTTCCCACTTCCAATGTCTATATCCGTTGAACCCGTTTGCGGAAGATTTTTTGAGATACCTAGACTTGGAATTCTGATAGATGACGAACAATCGAATGTTCCTTTTGTAGTGAATCGAATGACAGTTGGAATACCTGCCTTTGCAATACTTTTTCTTGGTTGATAACCGCCACGAGCATTAATCTCGACTATCTGCTTTCCATCAACGATAGTTACGTTATTGGCATTATCAGTTGAACCTGCATTATTTTTAGAATTAACAAGCATAATAGAACCGCCTACTATAGCTCCAGCTATTAATATTGAGATGATGGTCGCTTTCATATATATATATAAGTATACTAGAAATTAAATAGTGGTGATATAAGGCCGATTACTGCCAGACTATTGATAAGGTTAAATAGTGCAAACATAACCACAATCAACCCAGCGCTCTTAAAAAAGATTCCTGCTTTTGAACTTTTCTGAATGCTAAATGAACTGAAACTAATGAGTGCAAGCACTGGCAGTGTCCCGAGCGCGAATGCAAGCATGGTAAGCCCGCCGGTAAGAAAACTTCCTGTGGAGAGCGTATAGAGCTGCATTGACTGGGTGAATCCGCATGGCAAAAAGAATGTTGCTACACCCACGATAAGCGGGGTGAGGGTATGATTCAATTTTGAAACTCCATGCGCGTGCCTTGCGATAAACTTCGGCATCGATGGCTGTAGTTTTTTAGCCCAAGGAAATACATCGAGAAGGTTTACACCAAGAATAAACATAGCGAGAGCTATGGCCAGACCGAGTACAAAAGTTGCGGTGGTATTAAGTGTGAATGCTGATCCAAGCGTGCCGATAACTCCACCAAGAATAAAAAAGGATACGATACGACCTCCATGGAACATGAGTTGCGGACGTAATTTATCTCCATCTTTAGCAAATGTTGCTGACATCGAAAGAAGTAGGCCACCAACCACCGCCATGCACGTTGAAAGTGATGCAATAATACCGATTACAAAAGCTGTTCCATACGTCACATTGCCGGCACTAACGAGATTTATAAGCCCAATTTTCTGCAGAACCACAAACAGTACAGCAAAACCTAAAGCAATAGGTACTGCAACTTTAAAGTCAGACCACTTTTTTGTGTGAATCTGCTTTTCTACAGAAACAGTATAACCGTGAGACTTAAGAGGTATCGTGAGTTCTTGAGCGATTTGCTCAGGAGTTTTATTTCCAAAATCTCCCTCAACTTCTACAGAATGATCCTTGAGACTTGATTTTACATGAGTTATATTCGGGAAATCTCTAAGTTCGCTTTCAGTCATAAGCACGCAAGCATTGCAGTGCATACCATGTACATGGAATTTGTATTTTTGTATATTCATAAGATTATAGTTTTTTAGCCTTGATTCGTAATGAGTTCGATACAACAGATACGCTTGAGAATGCCATAGCAAGTCCTGCAAATACCGGATTCAAGAGCCAGCCAAAGATTGGATAAAATAATCCAGCAGCTAGTGGAATACCAACGATATTATAGATAAATGCCCAGAACAGGTTTTGCTTGATGCCTCGCATTGTCATTTTCGAAAGCTTGATTGCTTTCACAAGTTTTGAGATATCCCCACCAAGAAGTGTGATTCCTGCTGATTCAATAGCGACATCAGTTCCAGTACCCATAGCAATACCCACATCAGCCTGTGCGAGCGCGGGTGCATCATTTACTCCATCGCCTGCCATTGCGACAACCTTGCCTTGTGACTGCAACTCTTTTATTTTTGCCAATTTATCTTGTGGCAATACATGAGCAACAACGTCATCAATACCTACGAGCGATGCAATGTGTTTTGCTGCTTTTTCATCGTCCCCTGTCAGCATAACTATTTTTATCCCGAGCTTATGGAGATCGGCAATAGCTTGCTTTGATTCTGCCTTTATCTCATCAGCCACCATTACGAATCCAAGCACTTTTTCTTTCGTCGCAAGAATGACGGGAGTTTTCCCTTGTGCAGTGAACTGCTCTACTTGTGATGCATCAAATGCTATACCAAGATCCTTAATGAGTTTTACATTCCCAACAAAATATTCATTTCCATTAATTGACCCCTTGAGCCCTTTTCCCTGAATTCCCTCAAAATTTGAAACATCTGCTGTCGCTAGATTCTTATTCTGTGCGTAATTTACAATCGCATGAGCAATTGGATGTTCTGATTTTTTCTCAAGTGAAGCGAGAATCGAAACAAGTTCGTTATCTTTAATATCTGAGAGGTTTTGTATATCAACAAGAGTCGGCTTGCCCTTGGTAATAGTTCCTGTTTTATCTACTACGACTGTATTTACCTTATGAAGTTTCTCAAGTGTTGCAGCATCCTTTATAAGAATTCCCTCTTTCGCACCCTTACCAACCCCCACAATGATTGCCGTAGGAGTTGCGAGACCGAGAGCGCATGGGCACGCAATAACGAGAATGCCAACAAACGATACAAGACCAAATGATAGGGCTTGAGAGAATCCTAGATACTGTGAACCGACAATGAGCCATGTTCCGAGAGTTAGGAATGCAATCACTAAAACGATTGGTACAAATATTGATGAGATTTTATCTGCCAGCGCTTGAATCGGCGCCTTGCTACCTTGAGCGTCTTCAACCATCTTTATAATCTGAGCGAGAAGTGTTTCAGACCCGACTTTGGTAGCTTTAAACGTGAACGATCCGCTTGTATTCATTGTTCCCGCAACAACGCTGTCACCAATTTTCTTTTGAGCAGGCATCGGTTCGCCCGTAACCATCGACTCATCAACAAATGATGATCCGTCAGCAATGACACCATCAACAGGAATCTTTGCGCCTGGTTTAACAATAAGAAAATCACCATGCTTTACATCGTTCACTGAAATTTCTATTTCTTTTCCATCACGAATTACCAAAGCAGTTTTAGCCTGGAGATTGAGGAGCTTTTCTATAGCATCGCCCGTCTTTATCTTAGATCGAGCTTCAAGATATTTGCCGAGTGCGATAAAGGTAATGACCACAATCGTCACATCGTAATATTGATAATCGACGTTTATAAATGGTCGGAGTGCTTCTTCGAAAGCGGTAACTGCAAAACTATATAAAAATGCTGCAGTGGTTCCGATCCCGATCAGCGTATCCATGTTTGCCTTGCCATATCGAAGAAATCTATAAAAGCCTAGAAGATAAGGCTTGCCAACAACAAAAAGGATGTACGTAGCTAGTATAGGAAGAAGATGGTGAATAAATTCTTTAATTATGTAACTCATTTCTCCCACAACTCCATATTGAGCAAGAATGTCCCAACCCATTACTAATGCCGCAAAAATAGCGAGTGGAATAGCAGAGATTACCTTTGTTCGCATATCTGTGACCTCCGCAAGCTTCTCTTTTTTAGACTGGTTGAGCCCAAGATGGCTGGCATGATCTTCTGGTGACATATTCATTTCTTCTGCAGATGGTATGTCGAGCGAATAACCAAGTTTCTCTATTTTTCCAGAAAGTTCATGGGGATTTGTTTTTGATTCATCAAAAGAAACCTTCGCAGTTTCAGTTCCATAGTTCACTTCAGCGGAATGGACTCCTTCTGTCTTTTTGAAAGTTTTTTCAATAATGCCAGCACATGAAGCACAATGCATTCCTTTAATTTTGAATGTTTGATGTGTATTCATATCTTATTTTCGCTTAAGCTGGTAGACCTTTAATATTTCTTGTATGGCAGTCTTTTCTTGTCCCTTTTTCATTTGAGGCACAACACATGTACCAAGATGGTTTTCCATAAGAGCGTTTTCGACTCCAGACAGTGCCTGTTTTATTGCTGATGTTTGAGTAATAACATCTATGCAATATGTGTCATTCTCAAGCATTTCTTGTAAACCTCGTACTTGCCCCTCAATGATCTTGAGTCGGCGAACCAGCTTTTGTTTTGATGTATTCATATGCTGAGTATCATATACCCCTAGGGGGTATTAGTCAATACTGGATATGGATAACAAAAAACTCCCTCTGAAAGGGTTAGCAGTTAAAATGGTGCGATCTAAGTGCACGAGTGCCACCTGGTACTTGTGCTAGCATGTGTCGGGCCTTTTATTTTTTCCTATTCCCTAAATACTCCTGTACCCCCTTCAACCACCCACCAGTGAAATAACCTTCTGGTTTGAAATCCTTAATATCAACCCAAAGCATTTCTGTATGAGCGTCTGACATTTTCGGTTCCCCACTCACCCATTTTGCTCTATATCCTATTCCAAAGATTCTAACTGTCGGATTTCCAGGAGATGCCTCAACTCGTTCATGACGCATGAGGACCTCTGGTCTATCTTCAACTTCATAGAGTACTTCGCTACCAACTTCCTCAGACATCTTGCGTGCAATCACATCCCTGAGATCGGTCTCGAATTCGTGCTTCTTGATGCGTCCGCCAGGAAGATCCCATGATCCCCATTTATCCTTAAATATGAAAAGCTTGCCGTCTCTTTCCAAGAACAGCTTCACTGCTACGAAGTATGTGTCTTTTTGTGCGATGTCGACGTCGGCCATGTATTTATAGGGAAACTATACCACTTCAAAATCCAAAAACAATGGTGAGTGATCTGAGACGATATCAGGCAAAACCTTGAAGTTATTTATCTTAATATCAGGACTTACGAATATGTAATCAGCAAATTTCCACTGTTTCTTGTAGAGCTCTGTCCTGGTACTTTTAATGTCATATTTCTTAATGAGATTTATCATTCCAGCGTCCTCAATCATCTTAATGCTCTGCGTATGCGGCATCAGGTTAAAGTCACCTACAAGTATCTTCGGCAAATCCGATGTCTTAAGAAAATCAATTATTGTCTGTGACTGAGCAATTCTTTTTTCACTATCTTCTTTTCCTTCAGGACGATGAGTTAGATGACCATTCACAAGGAGAAAATCCTTACCGTTCGCAGACAGCCTCATCCACATTATTTTCCTATCATGATCCTTGTCCGGATGTTCTCTATCCCAATCACCTCTAGCTATTGTAATATCTCCTGAATCAAGCACTTTAATACCCTTCTTCAAAAAAGCTGCGATTCCATAGACACCCCTAAATACTGGACAAAATAGTCCTTCATATTGTGGGAGATGGCCTTCGAGAGAACTAAAAAGTTCAGTGTCTGGCTGAAAGCCTTGGACCTGAATCATATCCTTTGTAGCCAGTTCAGTTCCCTTGTGATTCAAAATTTCTTGGAAGCACCAGATATCTATTTCTTGTTTAGAAGCAAAAAAGCTGGGAGACTATTTCCCACTCTCCCGCCCCAGATGTTGAGTGTGATGAGGTTCATATTAAAATTATATCATCCTTACATAATGAGCAGTTAGTTTCTTCAAGAGTAAATGCCACCAGAGAGAACCTCTGATGGCATTTGTAAACGCAGAAACGTAACGACTTCCTAAAAGAGGATATGGCATGCCTCGAGGCTGGCTGACGTCGGTGAAAGCTCCTTCACCAAGAACAGGCCGTATTTGCCGCCGCTCGTCATCATGGCGATGATCATTCCCGGGGTCGCCTCGATTGCTGTCTCGCGACCCATGCATGCGGCTTCGCAAAGATCGCGAACTTTCATCGAATCACGTTGCGCGCAAAGGACATAAAAATCCTCGATCGCAACGGCGGCAGGAGCAACATAGACATCGTCGAATTCAACGCCAGCATCGGCAATCAATCCGGTTTTCGTAGCACCCTTGATCGAAGTAACCTGGGCGCGGGTGCTGTTGTCGAATTCGAAATGCAGGTGCACTTCGCGGCCGAGATCACCGATCTGCAGGACAGGGCGGCCTTTGTTTGCCTTGCAATCCAGGAGTGCATAGAGCGGTTTTTCATCCGTGAGCAACGTCTGATAAACGTAGAATGTGCCAGGAACGGCAAGGATGATCTCGTCGCTAAGCGGGCCCAAAGAACCCGTGCGAGCAAGTTGAGGTGACGGAAGTACGGTTTTCATGATATGTTTTTGTCGGAGACGCTAATCAAATCGACTTATTCAACGAATAAGTATTCACGAAATGATTCTGTTTTTAGCATAGCGTATCTTTGTTGTTCTAGCAATCAGCTAACCACGCAAGCTATTTTTTCATCAAATCGGATAGTGGCTTAAAATCTTTCCTTTTTATTATCTCCTCTTCATGATATTTACCTTTTTCCCAATACACTTTGTAGGCTTTTGCATCTGATTTCGAAGCTATAACTCGGTATGTCTCATCAACGAATTCAACCGCGCAACAATTATCTATTGCAATAGCAATACCAGAAGTTTTTTGCATTATTTTCTTCAATCCTGGTCGGCGATCCTTTTCGACATCATAGTGAGGAGAATGTGTAGCAGAAACAAATCCAAGGCCGCTGATTTTTATTAAATCAGCATCAGGGTTATTAAAACGCCTTGAATCCGAAGTCCCATTGCGAAACCAGCATATTGATCCAGCGCTGAGGCCAGAAAGAATTATTCCCTTATTCCATGCTTTTTCCAAAATTGCATCTAGTCCGCAAGATTTCCAAGCACGAATCATTTTTAAAGTGTTGCCTCCACCCACATACACAATGTCAGAAGACATTACCCTTCGCTCAATTTCTGTATAAGAAAGCTTTTCTTTAATGACCAGAAGCGTATCTACCTTGCATCCCAACCTCTTTCCAAAATGTCTCCGCACCGTCTCACAATATCCTCCAGAGTCAGAGCTAGCTGTAGGAATAAAAAGTAGCCGAGGATTTTTCTTGCCCGTCAATCGGATTATTTCTTTATCTATTTTCGTTGTCTCTACAGAGGATCCAGAACTTCCGATTTCACCTCCACCAATTGCTACAATTTTTTTCATTTGCTGGCCGTCTCGAGCTAGAACCGTTAGTAGTCAAGCCCTGCAACGTTATTTTTTGTAGTTTTAGTCTATCATAACGACGCGACTTGAGCACCTCAAAAAGTGACAAAAGTGACACATATTGAGGTGTTATAGTTACATGTAATTGTAACTATTTAAATTAGATACTTCTAGTTTATTAGACTATCAAAAACCTTTACAAGGTAAATAAGTTGTGTTATTTTGTAGCCAGATCGAGGTGTTCTCGAATCTAAGGAGCATGTCGCTCAACAGTTGGCGGAACGCCAGCTCATTGAAACCACGGAACGTGGAAAGGTAAGTTATGAATGCAGACTCAAGAAAGAACAAGCAACTCATCAAGCAGTTCCCCTTCATCGAAACCATCCTCCGTCAAGAAATGGAACCTCACCGACTCAGGGACGGTGAAGGCATAACTTTTGTCGACGATCTCACGATAGTCGTCCAGCGCGCTGACGGAGACTTGATGTTTCGTCAGGCCGACAACGTGGGCCTCGGTGACCATTCGCTTTTGTTCTCGATCGAAGCCCAAGACAAGGGCAAGGTTGGCAGGAAAGGCGAGTATCTATTCGCTATCGACAAGGAAAATGAAATCCTCACTCGCGTTGACTGGCCAAGAAACCAACAAGAAGCGAGCAGGGTTTACCCTGTTTATGGGCGTAATGCCCTATGGGCGACGAGGAACAGTGGCCACATGACCGATAACATTGCAGGAAAAGTGGCTCATCTTGTCTGGGTAACAATCTGGACTTGGCACAAGGACACCGGCACTGACGGTCAACCTGAAAGCCGTTTCGGAGAATGCTTGGAGCGGAGAATGAAAATCACCGTTTACAGACCTCCGCAGGATGGGTTTCGTAAATTGGAGGAGAACTCCAGCGTCTGGTCTAATCTCCGCTTGAACAAAGACGTCACTCTCAGGGCAATCATCGACAAGGATTCGGACATCACGCAGATGATCGGTTGCACCTGGGAGCTTTGTAAAATGTTCCAGGAGGAAGTCTGGGACAAGGGCATGAGCCAAGCATACGAACTGTTCTATGAGCAGTCGAAAATTCGTGGTGCCTCTGGCCAATTTGGTCCGACTGAAGTTCTGGTCGCCGACATGTGTGGTTACCACCGCGTGATGTTCCAGAACAGCTCATGCTGGATCACGTTTCAACTTCGTCCTGGTGGGACTGACATGTATGTTCTCGGGCAGGATGGAACCTTGCCCCAACTCCGACAGCTCGTAAGGCCTATGATCTTCATGTGGCGCGAACATCCGGAATGCCACACGAACTTCAAAGCCAACGAGAAGGTGAGAGTAATGTAACCAGGAACGTTCTTCACTGTAAAATTAAGCACAACCCGCACTACGTCCTAACCGTAGGCGGGTTTTTCATTAGCAACCCACATTATGGTGTTAAGGGAACGTAAATTTGAAATCCTTAAAATATATCTTCTCGTCTTTATCTGGTGCCCATGTTTCATCATTACCACCAAAGAATACAGAGAACTTGAACATGTCGATACCAAACGAATTATCTTCCCTAAACCGTAACGTCAAATTGCATACTTCTTCACCATTAAGCCAAGAGATTATCTTCCCATCCTCTTTCCCTGACGTATTCATCTTTACGTAGGTTTTAATGGTGTGCCAAAAATCTTTTTTCATATAAACCCAGTCATCATAAGGCGTAGTTAGTGTCTTCCACATTTTGGGAGTGATAGGAACTTGTTTATCAGTTGACTTTGTCCAAATAAAGTCTGATCCATACTTTTTCTCAGCACATTTGACCATATAATAGACATATTGCTCAAGCATTCCCAACTCACGCCACATTACTCGTGCAGAAAATCCATCGGTCTCATTCCTGCCTCCCATAGGGCTTGAACCACCACAAAAGCCTGGGAGTTTTCCTCCACGTTTAAAGTCGAAATTATTATCAACTCTAACTTTATATTCAACTGTTGCTTCCTCATAGGTTTTACCAAATCTTGCACCCCATGAAGTACCACCCTCATCAGGAGCCCATTTACCTTTCTGACATGTAACGCAAAGAACATGTTCTCCATCCATTTCTACGATTGAAAGACGGCCTTCAGCTACACCCCGAGGTTTTGTTACATTGGGCCATTGATTCCTCCACATTTCTTCCGTATATACTCCAAGAGGAAGTTCATTAAAAGTTATCTTCATATTTAAATTTTATCATAGTCACAATAATGCAACCCGAGTACTTCTATTTCATGTAAACTTCTATCTTTTGCTGGCGAGTCTTTGAAGCCGTAGCTAGAGAATCAGCGATCTCCTCCAAATGAGAACGAATGAGTTCATTTTGGTTCTGCATCTGCGAAGTTGGAAGAAGAAAATGTGCTTCAA
>JAUPUH010000046.1 GCA_030917665.1 Patescibacteria group bacterium
GAAGAGGAATTCTTGACTTTGGTCAAATAGTGTTGACTATTTTGACTGCTAGTGATAGGCTTTATTAAACGAGTGCTCTTTAACAGCCGAAGAACTGTAGGGAGCGCTTTCTCGTTTAGTGGGGAAGTACAAAGGGGTTAGTCAACAACAACCAAAACAAAATCTCCAGGGAGGGAGACAACAAGAAAGTGAGGTTAGTAGAAATGAAAACTCAAACCATTGAACCCAAAAATGCCTGGGGGCGTTTCTGGGGTCGTCGTTGGCAAGAATGCGAGCCTATCGCATGTCGGCTGAACCGAGTGTTCGGCACGAAAATCACCGGCAAGCAAGTTATGATGACTGCGATGCTGGTCGTCATTGTGTGTGGGCTCCTTCTTGGATGGAGGAATGCACAATGAAAACGGATAATAAAATAATCCAATACCAGAAGGGATTACAGCCGATCGCACTTCTATGCGTTTTGCTGATACTGCTCACATCACACCCTGTGATGCTGGCCGCGGTTATGGTTCGGAGTGTAAGTACTCCTCCTACCGCCGCCGTTTCAACTGAGCAGCAGGTGCCTTTGGAGGCTTCGCCAACAAACGCACCGATCGTCTGGAAATACGACACATCCCTGGCTGTTGATACCAATCTGCTTCCAATACTTGCACTGCAGGATGCAATGCTTGCGATAGGAAGCGTTTCTGGTGTCGTCCTGGAGGATGATTTCAGCCTCCGATATACGGCATGGGACTCGAGTAAGTTCAAAGAGGTCTGTGAGGCGATGGCAAAAGTCGACACAAACATCGTTGTGTCGGTTGATGGAACTGATTTAATCATCACGTTTCCTGAAGCCATTGCTGAGAGCCTCAAGAACGCACTAGACGGTAACACCATCTCGCTGGGAAAAATTGATCGAGGTCCTGGTCCAGGTCAAAACCTGTTTTGGTGTGTTGTGGTTCTGGTTGGTTTGGGGGCGGGTGCGTATTATGGGATGAAATATCTCTGCAAACAAGCAGGATTGATTCCTACGAATGTTCCACCTCCACCTCCGACAAATCCGCCGCCGCCTCCACCACCCACGAACAAACCTCCAACATGGACTAATACTCCTGGGGGCCCAGTTACCATTACTGGTACGGGAGGATTCAAGATGTACTCGCTTGTGAGTGAAAGTTCGATCATGCCACCAGAAGTTCATGCTGGTCTGATGGCGGGAACGTCTCCATTCAACCCGTTGTTCAAAACGGAGATCGAAGGACCAAACGGTATCACATTCCACGGAGTTGCTTCCATGGATGCATCGGACTTCAATGTTCGTTACGGCCCTGGATACAACGACCCAATTGGTAATGTGTACAGCAACTGTTTGCGTTATGTGATCCAAGCGGGTCACACTCTCGCCAATGGGACAACTAATTGGCAGACGCGCATGACTATGTACGTCTGGGTCAACGACACATTCACTTGTTTCAGCATTTATGATGCGAACAAGGTACTGCGAGAAAACGTCGTTAGGTCAAGGAATCCTAACGGGGAACCACCCATCGTCATCGGCAGTTTCGACTATGTGATTACTCACTGGTACAATCCGAACACGCAAGGGTTTTTCCGAACGTGGTCAGGTGTTCCCGAAGCAGTTCCATAATTCAATCAGGCAAATAGTGCAAAGAACCCCAAGTGTGACAGGCTTGGGGTTTTTCTTATGCAAAAACAAATTTTATGCTAGAATCAGCCCTATGATAACCCTCAAGGAAATAGAGAAATTGGCCGACCTATCACGCATAAAGCTTGATGATTCCGAGAAGGAAGGTATCACAAAGGATGTGGATTCTATTCTTGCCTATGTGGATCAGATCAAGGAAGCCACAGTAAATATGGATTATACTCCCGTACCCGGTGCTGTTTACAATGCATTCAGGGATGACACAACTATTACGACCTCACCCGAAAGCCGTGAGGCAATTCTCAATGAAGCTCCTGATCGAGAAGGGGATTTTGTCGCAGTAAAGAAAATAATTGCTCAGGACTAATATGATTGATCTTTCGACACTTACAATCAAAAAAGCACATGAGGATATGAAGTCAGGGAAATATTCTGCAGTTGAATTGACGCAGGCATATCTCGACGAAACCAAAAAGAAGAATCCCGATATAAATGCGTATCTTGAAGTTTTTACTGATGCGATCGAACAGGCAAAGGAGGCTGATAAGAGATTTAAAGATGGAACCGCAGCTACTTTGACTGGAATCCCTTTTGCTATAAAGGATAATATTCTTATCAATGGAAGAATCGCTAGTTCAGCTTCGAAAATTTTGGAAAACTATCACGCAACGTACGATGCTACCGCAATTTCTAAATTAAAAAAGGAAGGAGCTGTTTTTCTTGGAAGAACAAACATGGATGAGTTCGCTCTTGGAGGTTCAACCGAAAAGTCGGCTTATGGAGTCACAAAAAATCCTCATGATACGAATCGCGTTCCTGGAGGAACCTCAGGAGGTTCTGCTGCTGCAGTGGCAGGGATGATGTCTCTCGTTGCGCTTGGCTCTGATACTGGAGGGTCTGTGCGACAGCCGGCAGCTTTTTGTGGGGTTGTAGGTCTCAAGCCAACATACGGTGCAGTATCAAGATTCGGTCTTATGGCAGCAACTTCTTCTTTTGATCAGATCGGTCCGATCGCAAAGACAGTAACAGAGGCTGAAATAATTTTTAATGCTATCAAGGGTCAGGATATAAAAGACAGTACAACTATTTCAGAAACAACATATTCTCCAAAGAGTGTTGGCAAGAAACCTGTAATCGGTGTGCCAAGAGTTTTTCTCAATCAGGGAGGAATTAGTAAGGACATTCTCAAGAATTTTGATGAGTCAGTGGAAAAATTAAAGAAGCTCGGATATGAAATAAAAGATATTGAGCTCCCGAACGCGGCCCGAGCTCTACCTGTCTACTATATTATTAACTTTGCTGAAGTTTCTTCGAACCTCTCTCGTTTCGATGGTATGCGATTCGGTCTACACAAATCAGGCAAGGACGGTATCGAGGATTACTTCCTTTCTCGAGGAACAGGCTTTGGAAAAGAGGCTCGCCGCCGAATTCTTCTTGGAACTTACGTTCTTTCTTCGGGATATTATGATGCTTACTATAATCGCGCAAATGCGGCGCGAAGGATCATCACTCAAGACTTCCTGAAAGCTTTTGAAAATGTTGATATAATACTTACACCGACCACACCCACGCCAGCATTTAAAATCGGTGAGAAGCTTTCTGATCCTGTTTCAATGTATTTAGAGGACATTTTTACAGTCACAGCAAATCTTACTGGACTACCCGCGATGTCAGTACCGTCAGGATTTTCAGAAGTTGAGGGTAAGAAGCTTCCGCTTGGTTTACAGATGACCGCACGACATGGAGATGAGAAAACGCTTTTTGGAGTAGGGAAGGAGTTTTTGGGGGAATAAGTTATTTTTTAAAAAAATATGCAAGACGAAATACCAGTAGTCGTAGTATCAACGCCAATAGAGCTGCCACAATATTTTGAGCAGATGGTTGCTTATTTGATGTCGAACTTTCCCGATATCTTTCATAATACAAAGACGACAATTGGTTTTATTATGGGATTCTCTATACCGATATGCCTTCTTTTTCTCATAGGTATCATATTGTCATTGCATGGATTGCACACAGTGAGGTCTCGAGAGGAAGAGATTTATAATAAAAAGATTGAGATAGCTTATGACGAGGTGACGAAGGGTGATCCAGAACTTGCTCATAAGTGGGATAAAATACTAACACTTGTCGAGTCAGATAATGAGAGTGATTGGCGCCAATCAATCATCGAGGCCGACATTATTCTTGGTGAATTACTTCCAAAAATGGGGTACCCAGGGGAGACACTCGGAGAGCAGATGAGTCGTGTTGAAAAAGGAGATTTCAAGACTCTTGCACAGGCCGGCGAGGC
>JAUPUH010000047.1 GCA_030917665.1 Patescibacteria group bacterium
CGTGCGTTTTCTTCGTAGGGATCAGAAAGTGGAGCTGTCGAATCTCTCGATTCTTGATCTTGGTTGTGGAAATGCCAAGAACAGCTTCTATCTCTCTGAACAGGGTGTGAATAACAAAATTGTAGGTGTGGAAATCTCTGAAACAGCATTGAAACACGCAAAACAACTTGCGCCGAATGGAGAGTTTCTCAAGCAAAGCATCGGAACAGTACTTCCTTTCAGGGATTCTACTTTTGACATCGTCCTTGATGTTACTTCTTCCAATTCCCTTTCTGAATCAGAACGAGAAGTCTATTTAAAAGAAATTCAACGGCTCTTGAAGCCTGGCGGTTATCTTTTTGTCCGCGCTCTTTGCAAAGATGGCGACAAGAATGCACAGAATATGCTCAAGGAGTTCCCTGGCAAGGAAAAAGATACCTATATAATGCCTGACCTCGGGCTGACCGAACGAGTTTTTTCGAGAGAAAATCTAATTGAGACTTATTCTCATTTAGATGAAATGCTCTATTTAGACAAGGAGACACACTACACAAAATTCAACAACAAATCGTACAAGAGGAACTTTTGGGTTGGGTGTTGGAGGAAGAATTAAGGATTAAGTCGAAGAGATTGAATAACACTCATGTAGTCTTCTTCTGATTGAGTGTCCTTTTGTGCTGTTGACGTAATAGTTAAACTCTTTATTGTTTCAGAGCTTTCTCCATTAAATAACTTAACATTTGTGGTTATTGGCACAGACAGTATCAAACCATTTTGACTTATTTTTGTGCCTCTCCAATCAGAAAAATATGCCTTAGTGTTGTCTGCGAGATAATGAAAATTTCTTACTAAACCACTTTTATTTGATGAAGTAGCTTCATTAAAGCTCAGAACTGACTCGAACGGCCTTATATTTATAAAACTTCCACTCGTCAGATTCTCATTTGGCATAGATAAGTCAGTGGTTGTTAATTTATTCTCTTCTTCTTCATTCATCTGTGACAAGTAGATGGATTTTGATGTTTCAATTTTCCAATTCTTAAGAAATTGATTTCTTTGCGACTCAATCTTTTCCAATTCAGGATTATTCTCCAAGCAGTTTCTGAATTCCTTAATGGGATCAAAATCATTTCCATATTTTTCAACTAATTCAAGCACATTACACCCAACTGAATTTGCAAGTTCCATAACAAACAAAGAATCTTCAATCTTCTTACTCATACTTTCTGACACATGCCAGCCTTCTGGAATATCTATTTCATAGCCAAGTAAAGAGTTCTTGTACACTTCATCACGAGTCTTAGGGGAAAATATCGCAAGTAACATCAGCATAAACAGCAAAACAGTAACTACTAATATGATATTCCGAGCAAGGTATGATTTTTTTTGAACCGCTACAACTTGAGGTACTTGTTCAAAGTTTGGTACTTGGTTTTCCATAATCAATGATTTAGTACAAGATTAATTTGAAATAACTTTAAACGGCTGAGATTCTCCATAAATCTCTCTGCTATTTTGGTCAGTAACTCGTATTACCCACATTTCAGTATCACTTAATAATCCAGACGGGAGACTTTGATATGAATATGAACCAGTATTTGGCGCTGAGGAATAAATTCCAATGAATGGCAGAGATCCGTTAGTGCTTTTTTTCCTTATCTCAAGCATTACTGATGTAGAAGGACTCTTACTCTTATCCCACCTGATTTCAAGTGGTGCATAGACCTTATATGATGAAGCATTTGGACTTGTAACAATAATTTTTGATTGGGAGATATCTGTGCAAACGAGTTCTGGGGGACAGTAATCTTCCGTTTTTGGTTCGGGGTCTGGTTCTGCTGCTGCATCAAGAGGAATAATACTAAATGTAGAACTCTTTCCTATATTAACAATTTCTCCATTACCCTTAACTGCTTTTACTTTCACATAATATGCATTCTGTATTTTTTTAGCTTCAGACGCTGATTGGTTTGTAAATTGATGCACAAATGACCATAACACAAACGAATTATAGCTCGTCTGATTTTTAGATATTCCGCCACTAATTTCAATTTCTGAACCAGCAAGAGAATTTCCAAGAATTAAATCATAGTGATCAAAATCCTCCGTATACGCTGTCCATTTTAATTTTAGTTGTTCGCCCCAATCATATGTACTTCCAGCAGACGGAGACTGGATACTTATCTGTGTATTTATTTTTTCACAAAGAATACCTTTTGGGCAAACTGCATCCTGTATCCTATCTGTACCGGTATTTGGATAACATTTATACCCCGATGGACACACGATAGCCTTAGGTACTTCTGGCTTTTCAATACAAATCAAACCAATTGGACAACTTGCAACCTGGACTCGGGTCGTCTCTCCAGTCTGGCACTCATATCCTTGTGGGCATATAAGTGGCTTTGCTGCGATGGTAAACGGTACATAATTAGTTTGATCGCCTTTTGAATTCTCAATGCTTAAGTTATAGGTTCCAGCCGGAATTTGTACCAAATCCATAACTGTAAACTTGATACTCTTACCATCACTTGATGTAACTCCGCGTACGCCTGTATCACGCGTGCTATTTCTCAAAGAAACGTCATTTGCAACGCTAACAGGAAAATTATTCCCATATATGGTAACAACATCACCTGGAAAGGCTGTATTCTTCGAGAGTGAGACAATCGATGGTTTACCAACCTGAACAACTGAAGTCTTTGGGGCGGTATTAACTTTGCCAGGTACAACCGCTGGTGAAGACGGTACTGAAGATTTCAGCAAAGAATTGGAAACTTTGTCTACGGGTTGATCAGCCGCTTTGGTTGGCGCTACAGTCCTGATTTTTGTCCCTGGAGCAGCTGGTTTCAACTTGATTTCAGGAGTACTGTCTACAAAATCATTAACATAGAGGTCTTCACTTGTTTCCATCGTCTCTGTCTCAGCTGTAAACGACCAGTTGTTAAACCATGTTCCGGGATTCCACCATGCAGCCTGAGATATTGTTGGATTTATAAAAAAGCTAAGAGTTAGAAAGAAAACTGATATTAAAATTTTTTTCATACTTGAATTGTAACAAGATTTTGTTTAAATACCCTGTTCGTTGTCCCCAGAGTCTTTTTAACTCGGTTTCCTCGACAAATCCCCCATTTTATACTATAGTACCCCCGTTACCAACAGCACGTGCTAAACCCGCAAATCATCATTATTAATTAAAAAGCGGACCACGGGCATATACAAATGTTAAAAAAAATTAAGGATGCAGTAGTAGGTGAGAAGGTAGAGGCGACAGAAGAGGCGCCAAAGAAAGTTAAGAAGGAGAAGGTTGTGGTTGAGCCAAAGCTCGACACAGTCATGGACCGAATTGTCCATGAGTCAGCAACGCCAGCTCTCGTAGGAGACCTCGTTGAAGGACCAGTTATCAATATAGAAAAGTCAGCGGTATATATCGATCTTGCTCCATTCGGAACAGGTATCATTTTCGGCCGTGAATATCTCACAGCCCGAGATATCATCAAGAAGATCAATATCGGCGACGTTATCGCAGCCAAGGTTGTCGAGACAGACAATAAAGACGGCTACATCGAGCTCTCTCTCAAGGAGGCACGACAGGCCCTCATCTGGAGCGAAGCAGAGGCAGCTATCAATAACAAGACAACTCTTGAACTTCCCATCATCGAAGCAAACAAGGGGGGACTTATCATCCAGTGGCAAGGAATTTCAGGATTCCTTCCTGCATCTCAACTCAAGACAGAACACTACCCTCGCGTAGCTGATGGAGACAAGGATAAGATTCTTGAAGAACTCAAGAAGCTCGTCGGAACAAAGATTTCAGTATCTATCATTTCTGCAATTCCAAAGGAAGGCAAGCTTATCTTCTCTGAGAAGAGCCCTGAGTCAAAGGACAAGGAGCGAATTATCGGAAAGTACAAGGTTGGCGACACGGTCGACGGAACAGTGACTGGCATCGTAGACTTCGGAGTATTCGTGAAGCTTGAGGACGGTCTAGAAGGACTCGTCCACATCTCAGAAATCGATTGGTCACTTGTCGAAGATCCTCGAGCCCTCTTTAAAGTAGGCCAGAAGATCAAGGTCAAGGTCATCGAAATCAAGGAAGGAAAGGTTTCACTTTCTCTCAAGGCCCTCAAGGAAAATCCTTGGGTTGAAGCTGGTAAGAAGTACAAGAAGGACCAGCAGGTCCAAGGTGTTGTCATCAAGTTCAACAAGCATGGCGCACTCGCTTCTATCGAGGAAGGCATTGCCGGACTCGTTCATATCTCTGAATTCGGTTCAGAGGAGAAGCTTCGAAAGAACCTCGAGCTTGGAAAGTCTTACGACTTCAAGATCACTCTCTTCGATATAAAGGAGCAGAAGATGGCGTTGTCATTTACAGGAGAGAAGAAGTAATTGACTGTAGAAATCCCGGGTGATACCATAATCATGTAATTGGCCGAAAGGCTTGCGAGCAATGAAAATTGCTCCCGGAATTGGAAAAGATCATCGAATAAAATCGGTGATTTTTTCTTTTAGCAAGAGGAGATCGAATTGTTCGAGTTTGTTGACGAACGCCGGTTGTCCATTGGTCTTGAGACCCTTTACAGCTACCAACAAAGTTTCAAGGAAAGGTATCCAGCATAAAACCCGATTGATGCAATCTTTCGGGTTTTAATTTATTCTACTCTTACCCCGCGTTATACACACTCATCGCTTTTTCCTTCCCTTCCTTCACAAGAACCTCGAGAGCTTCTGCAACTGTCTTCGCGGTCTTCTTCAAAACCTTCACTTCATCAACTTTAAATTTTCCGAGAATAAATTTTTCAATTTTCTCATCTCCATGAGGAACTTTTGCTGTTCCCTTCGCTGTCTCTGGAGCAACACCGATTCGGATTCGCAAAAATGCTTCTGTTTTTACTGCTTTGATGATTGATTCAACTCCATTATGCCCCCCAGAACTTCTGTTAAAAGAAATTCTGATCTTTCCCATAGGCAAATTGAAATCGTCATAGATGACAACCAGTTTTTCTGCTGCCTTAATACTCTTCACGACTGTCGCGATTGATTTTCCAGAATTATTCATAAAGGTCTCTGGTGCAATCAATTTTATTTTCTCTTTCCCAATCTTCATTTCAGAAACGAGCGCATTATTCTTCTTTGAAAAAGAAAATTCATCATCAACAAGCGATTGAAGAATGATTCTCCCTGTATTATGACGAGTATTATCATATTCCTGTCCTGGATTTCCCAAACCTGCGATTATGTATGCCATGGCACTAGTGTGCCATACATATAAATCTTGTGTCAAACAGATATAGGCAGTACAATTACTGCAATGAATCCTGAAATTTCAAATCAGAAACCTCCACAAAAAGAAAATTTTGTGAAAGAAATCATAAAATTCACTTTGATTGCTCTTGCAATCGTCATCCCAATACGCGCCTACGTTGCACAACCCTTCATTGTGAGCGGAGCATCGATGGATCCAACATTTTCAACAGGACAATACCTCATTGTTGACCAATTAAGCTACCGTTTTGAAGATCCTCAGCGTGGAGAAATAATTATTTTCAAATATCCAAACGATATTGAGACTTTTTTCATAAAAAGAATCATCGGGCTTCCTGCAGAAACGATATCAGTTGATAATGGAAAAATCACAATAATAAATACCGAAAATCCAGATGGCTTTGTGCTTGATGAAAGTTATATAACGAAGGATCACAAGACTTCAGACACATTTACAATCACTCTTGGACATAACGAATATTTCGTTATGGGAGACAATCGTCCTCAAAGCTCTGATTCAAGAGCATGGGGTCCGCTTGAGGAAAAATATATTGTCGGGCGACCATTTGTCCGCCTTCTTCCTCTTTCAAAAATTTCAGTATTTCCCGGCAGATAGCCATGAACAAAAATCCCGAAAAAAAATCAGAGAATAAATTCATTGCCTATGAAAACTTGGACAAGATAGGCGAGATTCCTATCTATTACGGTTTTTTCCCGCACAAAAGCCCTGAGATAAAGAAGGTTGATCTTGATCATGCTAAAAACCTACTTGAGGGAGATTTCATCGAAGACGAAGAGTCTGGCAAAGCTCGACTTCCCTTGCATGTCGAAGAAAAAGTCGCACTTCTTAGAATGTATACCGAGAGCGAAATGCATACGCTTCCACAGCCTGTCATGTTCTATTTCAAGGAACCATTTAAAGGTTCTCTTAAAAAAGGCTCACAGGCCTATCACCGATACTGCGATCTCGAAATCATGGGTGGCACAAAAAGTATTGCAGAGGCCCTTCTCATACAAACAACGCGTGCAATCTTGAAAGAAGAAGGTTACGAGAATATATGTGTCGAGATAAACAGCATCGGTGATCGCGAATCAATCAATCGCTTCACACGAGATCTCACAAACTATTACCGAAAGCATGTTAACGACATGCATAATGAATGTCGACAGCTTCTCAAAAAGGATCCTTTTGATCTTTTGAGCTGTACAAACGAGAAGTGCCGAAAAATGAATGACGGCGCACCACGTTCTATGGATTTTCTTTCAGAATCAAGTAGAACACATTTTCAAGAAGTACTTGAGTATCTCGAAGCGCTTGGTGTACCTTACAAAATCAACAATCACTTGATCGGCAACAAGAAATACTGCACTGAAACTATATTTTCAATCACCGATGCTGATTATGACAAGAAAAGTAACAACCCAAAGACGTTAGCTATCGGTGTCCGCTATGACGGACTTGCAAAAAAGATTGGATTCAAAAAGGAAATCCAAGGTGTCGGTATTTCCCTTCTTATAAAGAACAAAAAAGCTGAACTTCGAAAAGAAATCAAGAAGCTTAAGAAACCTTTTGCTTCATTTGTGCAGCTTGGATTTGAATCAAAACTCCTAAGCCTTTCAATCATCGAGGAATTGCGTCATGCAAAAATCCCCCTCTATCTTTCCCTTGCCCGAGACCGTCTAGGAGCGCAGGTTTCAGTCGTAGAGAAGCATCATATTCCCTACGCACTTATTATGGGTAAGAAAGAAGCTGTTGAAAAAACAGTCATTGTCCGTAACAACGATACGCACGCTCAAGAAATCATCTCAATCGACGAATTATCAAGCTACATGAAAAAGCTTGAAAAGTAATAGGATATGTAGTACTATAGTCTAACTATGGCAATAAATGTAGAAATAACAAGGAACGGCACCGAAAACAGCATGGGTGTTCTTCGACGATTTACCAAGAAAGTACAGGGTGCAGGCATACTCCCTCGAGTACGAAGCCTTCGATACAACCAGCGAGTTCTCTCATCATACAAGACAAAGATGAAGACATTGAAGTCACTCAAGCGAAAGGCAGAGGTTCAGGAACTTATCAAGATGGGCAAGATGCAGGAAAAGACTTCTCGATACTCAAAATAATCCCACATGTCATCGTCTGAACCAACGTTCACAATGACAAACACCACAAAAGCCAAGCTTCCGCGCTTGGCTTTTGCCGATATGAAAGATGCTGTTCTCGGTAAAAAATATGAATTATCGGTAATTATCGTAGGAAAAAAGGAGATACAAAAACTCAATAAAGAGTACAGAGACATCAACAAGCCGACTGATATTTTAAGCTTCCCTCTTTCTGACAATTTCGGTGAAATTTATATCAACCCAGAAATGACAAAACTTGAAGCAAAGAAATTTGATCGCAACTACGAAAATTTCTTCGGTTTCCTGTTTATCCACGGTTTGACGCATTTGAAAGGATTCGATCATGGTAGTACAATGGAGAGCATAGAGGCTCGTTTCCGAAAAAAATTCGGCATTTGAGGCTCTCCTCTTAATGTCACGATCAATAATTACTGGAATAGATATCGGAACACACCATATCAAGGTGGTTGTTGCTGATTCCCAAGAAAGAAATGAAAAGGGATTTCCTAAAATTCTTGCTATCGCAATGATTGAATCGCGAGGACTTCGTCATGGTTATATTGTAAATATCCAAGATGTCGTTGCGTGCATTCGCCAAGCAGTAAGTGAGGCAGAAAAAAGAGCAAATGTAAAAGTCAAAAAAGCATTTATTTCCATAGGAGGAATAGGACTTGGCAGTATGACGTCCACAAGTTCCATGATTATCTCTCGTGCAGATCTTGAAATCACTTCTCTTGATATAAAGAAGCTTCAGGAACAATGCGAGAAAGATATTCCTGCTGCTGCATCACTCAACAAAAAAATCATTCATAGTATTCCTATTCAATACAAAATCGATGGTAAAGCGGTACTTGGAAAACCTGAGGGCATGAAGGGTAGCAAGTTCGAAATTAAAACTCTTTATATAACATGTCTTGAGCATCATCTAAACGACATCATCCAAGCTGTTGAAGAAGCTGGGGTTAGTGTGCAAGACGTCATGGCTTCACCTATTGCAGCAAGTCTTGTAACACTTACCAAGTCACAGAAGATTGCAGGATGCGTGCTTGCAAACGTCGGAGCAGAGACAGTCTCAATCGCCGTCTTCGAAAACAATATTCCCGTATCGCTTGAAGTCTTTCCTATCGGTTCAACGGATATCACGAATGACATCGCTCTCGGACTCAAGGTTCCTCTTGAAGAAGCGGAGCAAATAAAGATCGGTGCCATAACAGGTAGCTCATATCCTCGCAAGAAACTTGAAGAAATTGTTTCAGCACGACTCTCTGACATCTTCGAGCTTATCGAGGCTCATTTAAAAAAAATCGGACGCAATGGCCTTTTGCCTGCTGGTATTATCCTTACCGGAGGTGGTTCAGGTCTTTCGGGTATTGAGGAACTCGCAAAAAGCGCTCTTCGCCTCCCCGCACGTATCGGTCTCGTGGGGCTTGGTATACCAGACAAGCAGATCTTCAAGGACTCAGCGTGGGCTGTATCCTATGGTCTCTGTATTCTTGGTGTTCATGCTGATGAAGACACACCCATCGATAGCAGTACGCGAATATTCGAACACTCAAAAAGGACCGTTATTGCTTGGTTGAAACAGTTTTTGCCATAGTTGTCAATCCTTTTCTTTTTTCATTCCACTCTGATATTATGTGTCCATGCCTAACATTACCCCAGATATCGAAGCATTCGCCCGCATAAAAGTCATAGGCGTCGGCGGATCAGGAAAGAATGCCGTAAACCACATGATCAATTCCAAAGTCAAAGGCGTTGATTTCATTTCTATAAATACTGATGCCCAAGATTTGCATCACTCTCTCGCAAAAAAGCGCATTCATATTGGAAAGAATCTTACTCGAGGACTCGGAACAGGAATGAATCCTGAGATGGGAAAGCGAGCAGTCGAAGAGACAAAAGAAGATGTTCAGGAAGCTCTCAAGGGTGCTGACATGGTCTTTGTCGCATGCGGACTTGGCGGAGGAACAGGAAGCGGAGCAAGCCCTATCGTTGCACGAACAGCAAAGGAGCTCGGTGCACTTACAGTCGCCGTCGTTACAAAGCCATTCTTTTTTGAAGGACAGCAGCGATCAAAGATTGCAGAAATCGCTCTTGATGAACTCAGAAAAGAAGTTGATGCAATCATCGTGATTCCAAATGACCGACTTCTTTCAACTATCGATAAAAATACGACAGTCAAGAACGCCTTTTCAATTTGTGACGAAATTCTCAGACAGGCAGTTGAAGGTATTTCAGACCTCATCACA
>JAUPUH010000048.1 GCA_030917665.1 Patescibacteria group bacterium
ACAAGTCTTGCAAGTTCTTCTGTTTTTTCAATATCTTTTGACGGAAAAAATCTTCCCATCCTTTCGTGTGAAGGGAGGTCGTGTTCATTTGTTCCTGTAGATTTTAATGATAAGAAGTTGGATCATGTTGCCCAGATAAGTCTATCCAATGGAATGGTGATAAATGAGCCGATCACTATCAAACCAAGAGAAAAGATTGAGCGACCACTAGGTATCCCAGAGAAACTTGGAGGGAATACCCCAGTTGCAGAGAAAGCACTTGTAACAAATTTAGCAAAAGAAAACGCAATCATTAATAGTGTAAAGACCGAACAGAAACAATTATGGACAGAAAAGTTCGGATTGCCGCTACAATCAATTTTTATTACTGATGACTATGGTTATGATAGGAAGACAGTAAATTCAACTATTGTGCATAAAGGAACTGATTTCAGGGCAGTAGAGGGTACAGAGGTAAGGGCTTTGAATGATGGGGTTGTTAAAATAGCTCGAACGTTCACTATTTATGGAAATGCGATTGTCATTGACCATGGATTTGGCATCCAGAGTCTTTATATGCACATGTCAAAAATGAATGTGAAAGAGGGTGACAGTGTAAAAATAGGGCAGATACTCGGGCTTAGTGGAAAGACCGGCTACGCTGAGGCGGCACATCTTCATATAAGTATAAAGATAAATGGCGTGTCTATTGACCCGATGACATTTCTTCGTTTTTTCACTGTGATATAATAAGCGTATGAAAAAGATCAATATATTTACAAGCACTTTCGTAGCGATCGCCATAATTATTATTCCATCTATTACAAATGCTGATGATAAGTGTGTCTTTACACGTGACCTCGAAGTTGGGGTTATTGGGGAAGATGTACGATGTCTTCAGAAGTATTTGAATAAAAAGGGTTACACAGTTTCTACAAGCGGGATAGGATCACCGGGTAGCGAAACAAATATGTTTGGTGAAAAGACGAAAGAGGCACTTACTAAGTGGCAAACCTCAAAGAGCGTTACATCTGGAAAGGGATATTTTGGCCCACTCTCACGATCACTTTACGATACAGAGGCGGCAGGAATAATAGCGACACCAATTGGTGCTGTTACAACCACGACAACAACAGTTGCAAATCCGACACCAGTTGTCACTCCAAAGCCAATATCTGTAAGTTCTGAAGAGAAAAAGACAATAGATGCACTTAGGGCAGCAAAGAAGGCTATCGACACAGCAGAAGACGATATTGATGATTCTGACGATGAGCAGGACGTCATTGATGATGCTGAGGAACAATTGAAGAAAGCTGAGGATAAGTTGCTTGATGCCTTCTACTCGTTTATCGATAGCGACTATGAGGAGTCCATTGCTTTTGCAAATAAGGCAAAACAATATGCTGAAGATTCAACGGAAGATATGAGTAATGGAAATGAGGAAGATGCCGCAGATGCTATAGCTGACGCTAAAGCAGCGCTTTCAGATGCACGTGCAGATATATCTGATGCTGAAGATGATGATGAGGACACCGATGAAGCACAGGATCTTTATGATGATGCAAAAGAAAAGTATGATGATGCGCGTGCAGCCTTTGACGATGAAGACTATGAAGAAGCCGAGGATCTAGCTCAGGACGCACGAGATCTCGCTGAAGAAGCAAGTGACGCTCTCTAATTAATCGCGAAGGAAGTATGAATATAATCATTATTTCTCCAGGAAAATCCAAAGGATATTTGGGTGAGGATATTGTTCTGGAGTATACATCGAGAATCTCCCACTATTCTTCGATAGAATGGAAGTTCATATCCGCAGCAGATATCAAGGAAGAGGGTGAAAAAATAGTGAAAGCGATTCCTGAAAAATCATTCCTTGTCATCCTCGACGAAAAAGGAAAGCAGCTCACATCACCAGGCTTCTCAGATTTTCTTAACAAGAGACTCAATGAAAGCACGAAGAATCTTGTTTTTGTGATTGGTGGAGCATATGGAATTAGCGATGCAGTAAAGGAAAAGGCTCAATTCACATGGTCACTTTCTACTCTTGTATTTCCGCATGAACTTGTTCGCAGTATTTTGGCTGAGCAAATGTATAGAGGGTTTAGTATACTAAGAGGTGAAAAGTATCATCATGAGTAAAAGAAAAAAAGACGGAAAAAGTAATGGAAATGCGCTTCTGCATGATGTTGTGATGATTGCATTTGGAATAGCTATTGCAATTATCCTATCAAAAACAGGAGCTATTGATTTTGCTGTTTCTGCTTTTAAGGATTACTATATTATCGCAAGTTTTTTTGCTGGAATATTTTTCACTTCTGCATTTACTCTCGCTCCCGCATCTATTGCGCTTGTTCATATCGCCGAAAATTCTCCAATTCACGGTGTTGCATTGTGGGGAGGACTTGGAGCAATGTGTGGTGACCTTATTCTTTTCTTCTTTATTAGAGATCGGTTTGCAGAAGATTTAATGAAGGCAGTCAGGCCATCCACCGTTAAGCGTATTCTGAAATCTTTACATTTTGGATTTTTAAGATGGCTCTCACCGCTTTTAGGAGCACTTATCATTGCTTCGCCACTACCAGATGAGTTCGGTATCACGCTACTCGGTATGTCAAAAGTCCGTCTCGCCGTCCTTATCCCAATTGCTCTTACAATGAACATACTCGGTATCTATCTTTTGATTGAATTCTCCCATCTGCTATAATGCGTCTATAATCAATTAAATACATATGAAACGAATATTTACATGGGGAAGTTTCGCTCTTATTGTCGTGCTTATCGTCTGGGGTATGATTGCAGCAGCAAATAAGGCCGAGAGAGAAAGTGCGGGGGTTGCATCGGTTGACCAGGTTACAGCAACGGATTGGATAAAAGGCGCAACATCATCCCCAGTTACTATTATCGAATATAGCGACTTTCAGTGCCCAGCTTGTGCAGCGTATTTTCCACTCATCGAGAAGCTCATAGCTGAAAATACAAATGTTCGCTTTGTATATCGCCATTTTCCACTTCAACAGCATAATAACGCCATGCCTGCATCACGAGCTACTGAGGCAGCAGGGAACCAAGGCAAGTTCTGGGAGATGTACAGTATGATTTTTGAAACCCAGCCTGAGTGGGAGTCTGTTAGTGATGCGAAAGCTGTCTTTTCAGGTTATGCTCAGAAAATCGGTCTTGATATGACAAAGTATGCCACAGATGTCGAGTCAAAAGAAGTTGACGAGGCCATCAACGCAGACATTAAGAGTGGAATAAAATCAGGAGTTAACAGCACACCGACATTTTATGTAAATGGAAAGAAAATTAATAACCCACGAGAATATGAAGAATTTAAGAAAATTATTGACGACGCCGCTACAACTGCAGCAAATTCCTAAGTGGGTTCCAGTAGTTATACTGGCCATAGCACTTATAGGTTTTGCTGATGCAACATATCTTACGATTGAGCACTATCAAAATGAGATTCCACCCTGCACAATCGGGGGCTGTGAATCTGTGTTAACAAGTCAATACGCGCAGGTCGCTGGAATCCCAGTTTCGCTTCTTGGGGCATTAAATTATCTCATTATCGTGACCCTTCTGTTTCTTTATCTTGATACAAAAAAGGAGATTTTCTTACGAGTCCCAGTACTACTATCAGTTTTTGGTGCTGTCGCTTCAATCGGCTTTATGTATATTATGATTTTTGTCATAAAGGCCTTCTGTCCATATTGTGTTGTTTCTGCAGCAACCTCACTTTCTATTTTCGCGGTGTCGTTGTGGCTTGTGTTGAAGTCGCGGAACTTGTCGCAGCAAGTGCAGGGATAATCTTTCTTATATCCTCGACACTCTGGAATTTTGTGTAAGTTTTTCCTTCGATAACAAGGGCAGGTAGGCTGTCCTTCGGAATTTTGTTGATGGTTATGAGAGTCTTGATTGCATTCAAATCAAGGTCGTAGTCGAAGCTGTAGATGCGGAGGAGAGGGTGGTCACTTCGAAGCTTTGTAAGTACATAGCCTTGTTTTGCGCAGTCTTCGCAGCCTTCATCGTTGGTATAGAAATAAAGTATCGAAATTGGATTTACGTCACACCTCTTGTCCACTTTTTTCATGACTAGATAGTCTTTTATCTCAAGGAGAGAATAGTATTTCTTAAGTGTAATAACATCATCATCATTGATACCTCTCTGATTTTCAGCATATGAAAGTCTATCGGCAAGCGCATTGATTTCATCAGAAAGGACGGGGTTTGCTAGAGAAGCGCATGATGATTCTTGGAAAAGTTCGAACTGTGTCTCGAGAGACAAAATGTCTATGGATATCTTATCTGCTGTAGTCTTTATGACTTCATACCGCTTATCGTTAATATAATTACTTACTATAAATGCGACTGCAAATATTCCTGCAGTAATCAAAAAGACGATAATGTATTTTTTCTTTGAGATCATGAGTTTTACAATTCTAGTTTATCTCCAGGAAACGGCTTTTGATGTGATGGTATTCCATGAGGCCTTTGCGAGCCATAAAGGAGCAATGAAGCCATAGAGTGCAACGAAGTAGACGATGTCGCGCGTTATTCTCGCTTTACCCTCCACCATACTCCAAGCTAAGAGAATAATGGTAAAGCTACTGCAAAGCATCGTAAAGGTCAACAAGGTGATCGAGCTTGTGTTAAAGAAAAAGGGATCAAATGAAAACCAATTAAATGTTATTCCAGTAATGGTGTACCTTTGAATAGTTTCAACTACGTACGAAGAAAAGTGATAGAGACTGTTACTGATGACTAGAAAGGCAGTAATTATTGAAATAATAGCAAAGGGCAGGGTGAGTGTTCCGATATTTCCGTATTTTTTGTTGAAAAACATATGCCGGTAGTCTATAGCATTTTTTAGGAACCCATAGGTCCAACGTACTCTTTGTTTATAAAGTTTTTTAAATGTTGGCGGAGTAATTGTATAAACAAAACCCTGGGGGCAATTGGCAATCCTATAGTGATGGTGTTGTATTCTAAAGGCGATTTCCATGTCTTCTGTGTTGTGGGCATGTCGGAAGTAGCCGATTTCTTTGAAGACAGATTTTTTGAAAAGGGAAAAAGGTCCCGGTGTCACATGTATCGCATCAAGCTTTCCCATTATTTTCTTGAGGAGGATGCCGATGTTGTATTCCGCATTCTGAATTCTCTGGAGCAATGTCTTTGGATTATGGACTTTCATTGCAGGAGTCACTGCCACCACCTTATCCTGCAAAAAATAGGGAAGCATCTTCTGAAGGGTTCCTGGTGCGACAGTGGAATCTGCATCGAGGCATCCGACGATTTCTGACTCTGACATTTCTATACCTTTATTTAAAGCAACATATTTTCCTGAATTTTTTTGGCGGAGCACACGTATATTTCCGAGAGAAGCAATTTTTAAAGCTTCTTCATATGTAGAGTCGCTACTTCCATCATCCACAACCGTAATGAAAAGTTTTTCTTTTGGATAGTTGAGTTTGAGTAATGAGAGAACGGTTTTTGCAACAGTTTTTGACTCATTAAAACAGGGAACTATTATTGTAACTGTAGGCTCATACTTTTTCTTTTCTGAAAGGTTGTTTTCTTCTTCTTTTTCAAAAAAAGTAACCAAAAGAAAGATTTGATAATAGAGACCAAAAAAAAGGGCTATGTAGAGTATTGTCGAGGAGTAAAGTGCCATATTTGTATGAAAACTATAGCCCAAATGTGTATAAATAACAATATATATGTTACGATTTGAATTATGATGAAAAAGGTAGATTCTAATGCAGGATATGAGCTTCTTGACTCTGGTGATGGAGAAAAACTCGAACGATTTGGTGATGTGGTTCTGGCTCGCCCTGATCCACAAGCTCTTTGGAGAAAACACTTACCAGAAAATGATTGGAAGAAAGCTAATGCTTATTTTTCGAGGACAGAAGCGGGCGGTGATTGGAAATATAAGGGAGATAAACTTGAAAAATGGTCAATAGATTTCGGCGGATTGAAATTCTGGATAAAACCAACAGCTTTCAAGCATACAGGACTTTTCCCCGAGCACTCTGTGAATTGGGATTGGATGAGGGGTCTCTTAAAAGGAAGTGAGGGTGTTGATGTGCTTAATCTTTTTGGTTATACGGGCGGCGCTTCGCTTGCTTGTGCACAAGCTGGTGCAAAGGTTGTTCATATCGACGGATCAAAATCCGCTGTGGCATGGGCGCGTGAGAACGCAGAACTTTCTGGTCTCGGTGATAAGCCGATTCGGTGGATTATTGAGGATGCCAGGGTATTTGTTGGGCGTGAAGTGAAAAGAGGGAACAAGTACGACGGAATCATTATGGATCCCCCAGCTTTTGGTCACGGAGCAAACAAAGAGATTTGGAAAATTGAAGAAGATTTCCTTCCGCTCATAGAAGATTGCATTAAACTTCTCAAAGACAAACCGCTCTTTTTTATCGTAAACGGTTACTCTGCCGGTTATTCCGCTATCGCGTATAAGAACGTTCTCCAGGTTCTTGTTGAAAAATTCGGAGGCTCTATTGAAATGGGGGAACTTACTCTTGAGGAAACGGGAACACAAAGATTTTTGCCGTGTGGAATTTTTGCTCGTTGGAAGATGTAATTTATGGAAATCAAAGTTCTCTACGAAGACAATCATCTTATAGCAGTCTACAAGCCTGCGGGTATTCTCGTGCAAGGCGACAAGTCTGGAGACAGCTCTTTGCTTGATGAGGTGAAAGCTTTTATTAAAAACAAATACCAGAAACCAGGTAATGTTTTTCTTGGCCTCATTCATCGTCTTGATAGGAATGTCGATGGGGTGGTTCTCTTTGCGAAGACATCCAAAGGCGCTTCACGTGTGTCAGAACAATTCCGCAACCATACAATTAAAAAGGTTTATCACGCTTGGGTTCATGGGATCGTAAAAGAAAAGGAGGGTGTACTGGTTAATTTTCTTAAGCATGATGAGAATCAGAATTTCGCAGAAGTTTTCGATAAAGAAACAAAGGATGCAGATCGCGCAGAACTTTCGTATGAACTTATTAAAATAGATGGAGATTTTTCTCTTTTAAAAATAATTTTGAAAACAGGCAGACATCATCAAATCCGAGCTCAACTTTCTCATATAGGGCACCCGATAGTGGGGGACAGCAAGTATGGTTCAACATTACGACTCCCGGAACAAAAAGTCGCGCTGACTGCAACGGAGCTTTCCTTCGAGACCGCTACAACTAAAGAACAGAAAATAGTAACCCTAGAAATTCCTGAAAAATCGTGGTAATCTTTGCCTACAATGATACTTCTCGATGGTAAAATAGCTCGTGCACACTACTCATCTCTTTTAGAGAAAAGAATAAAAGAACTCTCTTTTGTTCCTTGCCTTGTTATTCTTCAGGTTGGAAATCGGACCGACTCTAATTCATACATAAAGGCCAAGAAATCATTTGCACAGAAAGTGGGTGTAAAAGAAATCCACATTAATTTTCCTGAGGACGTCGGCCAAGAAGAACTTATCGAGGCGGTTAAGAAATACAATCAGGACGAAAGTGTAAACGGCATTATTATTCAACTCCCGCTACCTCCACAGATTAATTCTGAAATCGTACTTAATTTAATCGACCCTAAAAAGGATATTGATGGGCTGAATTGTGCTACGAAATTCCTTCCTGCAACCGCACGCGGCATCCGGGAACTTATTAAGTTTTACAAAATTGAGCTCGCTGGAAAAAAGGTTACTGTACTCGGGCGTTCGAAGCTTGTTGGTGAACCAGTGGCGGAGATGTGCCACGAAGAAGGCGCACTTGTGACAATTTGTCATAGTAAGACCGAGAATACACCTCAAAAAGCCCAGGATGCTGACATTTTGATTGTTGCTGTTGGAAAACCAAACCTTGTTGGTAGGGAATATGTTAAAGAAGGACAGGTTGTAATAGATGTCGGAATCACACGTCATAGTGAGGGTCAGCTCGTCGGTGATGTTAATTTCAACGAGGTAAAAGATATCGTTCACATGATTACTCCAGTTCCGGGCGGGGTAGGGCAAATGACGGTTCTGGCTCTTTTTGAAAACCTCATTGACGCGTGCTATAGTAATAAAAATAATTAATAATTAATCATTTAAATATGAATTACCAAGAACGAGTTTGGAAGGTGGGTGCATGGGTTGGAACATTGCTTGCGATATTTCTCGCTGTGCTTGTCGTGAAGTCATTTATCTCTATAAAATACGTCGGAAAGGAAACCCCGATTTATAACAGTATTTCAGTAAATGGAAAGGGTGAAGCTGTTTCGATTCCTGATATCGCAACATTCTCATTTAGCGTAAGCGAGAACGCAAAGACTGTTAAGGAAGCTCAGACGAAGGCGACTGAAAAGATCAACGCCGCGCTTGCTGCAGTTCGAGCGGGGGGAGTTGCTGAGAAGGATATCAAAACACTTTCATATTCTATTGCTCCTCACTATGATTATAACCAAGGCGTCTGTACACAGTTCGGCTGCCCAGGAAGCAAACCAGTTCTTAATGGATACGATGTGAACCAGACTATCCAGGTTAAGGTACGTGAGCTTGAAAAGGCAGGAGAGCTTTTTGACACGCTTGGAGCAACAGGTATCAAGACAGTTGATGGACTTTCATTCTCAATTGACGATATTGATTCTGTAAAAGCTGTGGCTCGAGCTGAAGCTATTGCCAATGCACGAGAAAAAGCAGAAAAGATTGCAAAGGATCTCGGTGTGAAGCTTGTGAAAATTACAAGT
>JAUPUH010000007.1 GCA_030917665.1 Patescibacteria group bacterium
CAACAGATAGATACTCGGGTGAGTATGAAAACATATAAGGCTAATGTTCTGCAGAAGTTTACAGTACATATACTCGGTACCCATGCGAAAAACGGTGCAGTTTTTGCAACGACGAGTCATGAAATTATTAGGGAAATTTATATTACTGATTCTTTATGAAATCTTTATCAGGATTTTATTGCTCTCTGATACACTCCTGACATGAAACAAAAAATAAATATGTTTGATGTTTTTAAAATTAAAAAACATAATAAAAATTATTCACATTATTCAAAAGGTTTTACATTATTAGAAGTATTAATGGTTATTGGTATTTTAGCGATTCTTGCTGGTGTAGTATTGGTCGCTATAAACCCTGCCCGGCAGTTTAAGATTGCTCGGGACTCGCAAAGAAATGCGAACATAAGTACAATCCTCAATGCTATTGGTCAGAATATGACTGATCACGGTGGTGTGTTTACTTGTGAGGGTGTTATTACTGAAGTGCCGACAGATAAGACTCAAATGTCGCCTGAAAGTGGAGACTTCAACATCGCCACCTGTATTGTCCCAGATTATATTTCAGTGCTTCCATTTGACCCGTCAAAAGAGGGAGCTCGATATACTGATGAATCTGACTACAATACAGGGTACTTTATACAGGCAGACAGTGAGGGTCGAATTACGATTTCAGCAGATGGTGAGGTGTCGAGCAGTACGTTGGCCGTAACTCGATAATCCGAAGCACGATTTATCGTAGTTGTTTGTCTATAGTCAAAAACAGAAAATACCTTGCACTAATAATGCGGGGTATTTTTTATGTTAGGTTTTGTGCATACTTTTTTTCATGTATAATTTAGTGGTAAGGCTGTGGCGCTAATTATGAAAATTCCTATCGAAAAAATTTCTTTTAAAAAAGTCGGAAAAAAAATAGTCGCAGGTTTTACTATTCTCGAGCTCCTTATTGTTATTGCTATTTTGGGATATTTGTCGAGTATTGTCTTGGGGAGCACTAGTACCGCTCGAGACAAAGCATACGAAGCACGAGGCAAGAAAGAGCTCCTTACAATATATGAGGCTCTTCAGTTGTATATGACAGATAGAGGCGGTCGTATGCCTGCTGATGTGAGTAGAGGGTTGCCACCTGGGCTTGAAGACTATTTACCTTCAGGAGATTGGCCAACAGCTCCATGGCCAGGGTCTGTATATGACTGGGATGTGTGGGATGACCCTTCTAGTCCTACTGATATTGCTCAGATCAGTGTGCGGTTTTGTCCAGCTGGTGGTGCTTTATCTACGTGTCAGTTCCCGAACGAAGATTGGGCAGAAGGGTTCGGAGTAAATAGTGCATACTATTACTGTATACAAGGTGCCTGTAGGTCGCATAT
Organism: Patescibacteria group bacterium; assembly: GCA_030917665.1. Lineage (GTDB taxonomy): Bacteria > Patescibacteriota > Minisyncoccia > Phycocordibacterales > PALSA-1337 > CAIOGI01. The sequence goes on from JAUPUH010000007.1 coordinate 1,368, forward strand.
TGCAGAGCCTGTATCGTATCCAGGTAAATGCGCGAGTTGCGGAAATTAGGAAGAGAGGTGACAGATAAGGTTTCGAATAAGGGTCGACAGCTTCAAAAGTGTTGAAAATTTAGGCTTTGTCGCTGCATACAGGACGAATATAGGAGCTTTTCATCTTTGAAAAATATGCTATTATGGACAGCGTTCCCGTTGGGGAACAGACTTTCTGAATCTACAAGGTTCGATCCCTATCCGGGGAGCAGTAACTTGTGCATAACTCAGGAAAGCCTTTGAAAACAACATTCCGTGGTAGCTCAGCGGTAGAGCAAGCGACTGTAAATATATGTGTTAGCATATAGCATATATATGCCAGATAAACGGACATATCAAGACCGAAAAGAAGCACTCAAAGCTGCTGTTGTAAAAAGAAGAAAGAAAATAAAAGATCTTTCTCTAGATTACAAAGGTGGTAAGTGTCAGTCTTGCGGTTATAGCAAATGTAAGGGAGCTTTAGAGCTTCATCACATCGACCCAAAAACTAAACTGTTTGGTATCGGTGAAAAAGGCTATACAAGATCTTGGGCGAAAGTCCAACTCGAACTTGATAAGTGTATTCTCCTGTGTGCAAATTGCCACAGAGAAGTTGAATCTGGTATCTTGCAGCTTCCTGATGAAAGTCAGGATGAAAAACGAGGTGAATTCGGGGAACCCCTAACTTTGAAATAGGAGGGCAATCCCGAGCCAAGCCTTTCGAGAGATCGGAAGGAAGGTGTAGAGACTATCCTTTATGGAGTAGCTCTTAATTTACATTAAGCGCGAAGCGCCTCGTCCCTAAACTAATTCGATTAGCAAGGGAATGATATAGTCCGTCCCTCATAGTAATAAGAGGATAAACGTAATCGCTTGGTCGTAGGTTCGATCCCTACCCACGGAGCCGATGAAAACAGCCTAATAAATGCAGGCTGTTTTTGTTTGCCCTAAAACAATTTCGAACTCTGATATAATAATCCAATGAATATCTCAACGGCTTGGTCTAGTTTCAATGTGGAAATTGCTCTCGGTATTCTCGTTGCATATATAATCGTGGATGGTATGTACGCTTATTACACCCTTCAAGTTACCAAGAGAAAACCTTTTTCTGCTGCAACAACGGGTGCATTAATGCACTTCCTTCTTGCTGTTGGAGTATTAAGCTATGTTCAAAATTATCTCTATTTGATTCCACTTGCTCTCGGTTCTTGGATAGGGACTTTCTTGATTGTTAAAAAGGAACAGAAGTTGAATCAATAATCACAATTCGAACATCATCACAAGTTCGGAGCAGAGAAAGATACCTTGTTTATCAAGGTCTTTTTCTGTTACCAAAGCTGGGAGTTCGGACTGTGATATAATTTAAAAAATGGAAGATCCAGCAATTCACAACCCGTACGAGCAATCGACAGAAAATAAAGAAGGATTTCAAACAGGGAAAATTACGGTATGCATTGGAGAAAGAGACCATCATGAAGGTTTTTTACCCGAGGGCATCTCCATGGCAAAAAGAGGTAGAGATGAGGGGGTTAGAATTCCTGGAATAGACAACGTCGCGTTTGCCGGAGAAGGTTATTATTTAGATATGCAGGGAATATCTCACGATGGAAGATATACAGGCTCTTTTTTGATTTCTGAAGCAAATCCAAATGATAAGCTGTCAGAATCCTACTTCGGCTGCGTCGGTCTGGTTGTCATAGGAAAAATGATTGATCGAGATGAAAATATATCAATCATCGTGCATATTCCGGTCTATCAAACTGATGACAATAAATTTATCGAATCACTTATTGATAGGTTGAGCGAGTTAGGAAACAAGGTTGAGCTTGGGACTATCGATGCTATAGTATTTGGTGGAAAAATAAGAGGTAATGATCCAAAACTGATCACTGACTACGAGAAGGGCATGTTAGAAATCTCAACGATTGTTGAAGAAAAATTTAGTATCAAGCCGAGAATTGCGGCAAATCCGAAAAACGAGCAGATTATTTCCGACGATGTCTACCTCGACACTCATCAGAGAAGGCTTTATCTTATGCAAAATCCTGCATAAAATGGGTTCTAACTTCCTGTAACCCACGGAGCTCGTCTGGACAGAATAAAAAGAACGTGATATAAATATTTTGTTCTTTTTGTTTAAAACATCAACCAAATCCAACTTGTATTATGAGTAAGTCTGATAATGATAAAAAAGCTAAAGTTCGCTTGAATCTTGACCTGTCAGTGATCGACGACACTGTCTTGAATGAAAATGTTAAGTTAGACGACGCAGCTTCTCGAGTTGAGGCTATACGGAAGGCTTTAAGATTGCACAATGCAGTGCTTAAGCTTGTAGGCAAGGGAGGCACAGTCATTTTTCGTCCAAAAGAAGGTGCCGATATTCAGGTACTTGTGATCTAGTCACAAAATTACCTCTCTTGTTAAGGTTGTCTCTATACTCGCCCGAACCTTGGAGATCCCTCCAGTTCGCTGGCGGGTTTTCTGTTTTATATATTTAAATATGTTCCAACATCTCTCAGACATCTGAGCCAACGAAAAAGACCTTGTTTTGCAAGGTCTTTTCCTGTTATTAGAGCAGGGGATTCGAATCTAGTTTTATTCTAAGAGTTTGAAGAGTGCATTACCATTGACGATATCTCCCGTACTTGGTCTTTTCCATAGGAATATGTCTTTTTTGGTTTCAGTAGGGTCTTTGACTATTGAAAGAGGGTGATTATATACATGCACCTGCGCGCTTTCCATCCTTTCCTTCGCTTCTTGTCCGAAGTGTTCAAGAATTATAAATATACTTTTTCTGGAAATTCTTTCACATTCTTTAATAAGGGTCTCGACATCCTCAATGAAATATAGACAGCTGAGTGCGATAACGTGGTCAACAGACTTGTCGCCTATTTCCTTAATGACATCCTCTACCGCACCGGTATGACAGGTATAACCCCTCTTTGCCGCCTCATGCGTCATTGCGGGAGATAGGTCAACTCCCTCGTAAGTAAAGCTATCACCCAAGAGATCTTTTACCTTTCCTGTTCCGCAGCCGATATCAAATATCTTGCCAGCAGAGATTCCATATTTTTTGTACATTTCTAAAAGAATTGCTTCTCCTTGATACTGCGCGTCATTATTTAACTTGTCATATGTGGGAGCCATTTTATCGTACACACTCATTACCCCCTTTCTTTGTTTCTCTGCTTCTGTATTATTCATCTTGTCATTTTATCACAGGTGATTCCAACATCCTGTAACCTTTGGAGTAGATTGGACAGAGTAAAAAGAACGTGATATAAACTTGTCACGTTCTTTTTATTTTAAGGTCTCATTGGCTGCATCTTTCAGGGCGTTATGGGCTTTGGAAGATGCAGCCAATACAGAGTTGCACACTCAACATTCAACCGATCAACAAACATTATGGACGAAGGATTCAAAGAATTCCTCATTGAGGATGCCAAGAAGTGGGACGCTGAAACGAGATTGGGAATTGCCAGGATGCTCAAGGATGACCCTGCGCAGCTAAAGAAAAATATCCTGGGGAACCTCATGGATTGGGGAACTACTTATACGCTCAAAAAGCGTGCATCGGTCTTTTCTGAGTATTCTCCGCTGGATGCTGACGAGCTTATGGAGGCTTGGCGTGAGATCCTTAAAGAGGAACTTGCCGCCGTCGAGTAATGTCCCTGTGCTCATTAAAATATACATGGTCCTTTCCGATCAAGCCCGCTGACAGCTCGTACAAGAGTCTGTCGTAGCGGGCTTTTGTATTTTATACATTGTGTAAACAGGTTCTAACATCCTCCAGCCCTCGGAGCCAAGAAAAATAATCCTATAAACAAGGGTTATTTTTTGTTACCAGAGCAGGTGGTTCGAA